>CAZVLJ010000017.1:19847-43386 GCA_964627825.1 uncultured Rikenella sp.
GGCACCCTTCTTGGATGTCTCCCTCTCCTTCTCATCCTGCTTGTCAAGCAGTTCCATGGAGAGAATCTTCTTCCTGAAATTGCGTTTGTCAACGGGCCTCATGTAGATTGCCTCATACAGGTTCTGCAACTGCACAAGGGTGAATTTTTCAGGCAGCAGTTCAAATCCGACGGGGTAAACCTTTACCTTCTCCACTAGCTCGTTAAGTGCCCTGTCAACCATGATCCTGTGGTCAAATATCAGCTCCGGCAGGTTCGATATTGAGCGCCAGTGTGCTCCGTTCTTCTTCTGTATCTCCGGATCAAGCTCATGAATGCCTATAAGGGCAAAATAGGATGTTGAGATAACCCTGGCGCCAGGGTCACGGTTCATTTCACCATAGGTATACAGCTGTTCCATGTAGAGGTCTGACAGGCCTGTCAGGGTACAGAGGACCCTGCAGGCTGCATCATCAAGGCTTTCGTTCTCCTGGACAAACCCTCCGGCCAGTGACCACCTGCCGAGTGCAGGCTCAAAGCTTCTCTTGATAAGGAGAAGCTTGAGTTCCTTCTCGGTAATGTCATATCCGAAGATGATACAGTCAACAGCAAGATAGTGCTTCGGGATATTTGCATAGAGATGTTTCATAGACCCTTGTTCAGTGCATAGTACAGGTCATTCCACCTCAGCTCCTTTCTGAATTGTCTTATCTCACAGTTCTCATCTATCAGTGCCAATTCAATTCCTGTCATATCCGCAAAGTCAGCCATATGCTCTGCTGTCAGGGCCTGGCTGAAGCTTGTATGGTGTGCACCTCCTGCATATATCCATGCCCTTGCCGCAGTCTTCAGATCAGGGTATGGTATCCACAGTACGCTGGCCACAGGGAGTTTGGGCATAGGTGGGCATTCGATGACCTTCATTGTGTTGACTATGAGCCTGAAACGATCGCCCATCTGCACCATTGAGGCTGCGATGGCCTCTCCCAGCCTGGTCCTGAAGACTAGCCGTGCCGGGTCATCCTTGCCGCCTATACCCAGCGGATGCACCTCCAGGGCGGCCTTGCCAGAGGCTATCGAAGGGCATACCTCCAGCATGTGTGCACCCAGGATGGCCATGTTCTTCGGGTCAAGATGATAAGTATAGTCCTCCATGAATGAAGTACCCCCCTTGAGCCCTTCAGCCATCACCTTCATTATGCGTACCAGCGCCGCCGTCTTCCAGTCGCCCTCGGCACCAAACCCGTATCCGTCAGCCATGAGCCTCTGCACAGCCAGTCCGGGGAGCTGCACCATGCCGTGAAGATCCTCAAAATTGGTTGTGAAAGCCTTGAACCCGCCTTTTTCAAGGAAGGTGCGCATGCCGGCCTCAATGCGTGCCGCCTCCTTCACCGCGGGAAGGGCAAGCACCTTCGCAGACACCTTGTACTCATCACCATACTGCTTTATCAGTGCAGTTATTTTAGCTTCCGATACCCTGCTGACAGCATCGGCAAGGTCACCGATGCCATATCCCTGCACCTCGTAATCAAGCTTTATCTGGGCTGATACCTTATTTCCCTCGGTTACAGCCACATCCCTCATGTTGTCTCCGAAACGTGCCACCCTCAGAGTTCTGGCTTCCAGTGCACCAAGGGCCGCACGTGACCATGCCCCGATTGATCGGAGAACCTCTTTGTCCTGCCAGTGCCCGACAACAACCTTGCGCTCCATTCTCAGACGCGAACAGATAAATCCAAACTCGCGGTCACCATGAGCCGACTGGTTCAGGTTCATGAAATCCATGTCAATATCATTCCATGGAATATCACGGTTGAACTGGGTATGGAAATGGAGCATCGGCTTGCTCAGTCTTTTGAGGCCGGATATCCACATCTTTGCGGGTGAGAAGGTATGCATCCAGGCAATCAGCCCCGCACAGCCAGCGGCATTGTTGGCCTCCATGCATATCCGGGTAATTGCTTCCGCAGTAGTCAGAACAGGCTTGAAAATAACCTTGACGGGAATAAGATCCGTCTTATCCAGGGCAGCAGCTATAGCCTTTGAATCAGCTGCAACCTGTTTCAATGTCTCCTCACCGTAAAGATGCTGGCTTCCCGTGATGAACCAGAGTTCAATATTTTCCTTTTTCATTTGTATATTGAATTATTATTTCATTGGCAGAATGGAACTTACATCAATCAGGCAATCATTTCCTTTTGTGAATTGCTGCTCATGTAAGTTTCATTTCATATAGATATCAAATAAACAAAACCTGTTAATTCCAGAAATAGGCGTAGAATACCAGGATGACTACGATGATGGCAGCAGAAGCAATGACGTCCCATGTGTTGTAGCTTGCACGAGTAATGGCCTTCTGTTCGGCCGTGGCCGAACCAAGAGTAAGTCCCACGATTCGTCTCTCGTCAATTTTCGGAGTAAAGTAACTGACCACTATCATAGTAACTATGACAATGGCAAAGTTTATTATCTCATAATGGAGCCAGTTGGTTCCCACAAAGACCTGGAAAATGGTTCCGTCAGGATTGAGTGATCCTTTGAACACGGTAAATATCAGGCGGAACATCCCGATGGTAAAACCTGTCAGCAGGCCTGTGAGACCGGCAGCAGGAGTTATCTTCTTCGAAAGGATCCCGAGCAGGAATGCTGCAGCAATACCGGGAGCAAGTATAGACTGAACATCCTGCAGGTATGCATAGAGTACCTTTCCTATACCTTTCATGACCGGTATCCAGAGTATCCCAAGCACCACAACAATGACTGTGGCTATCCTTCCTACCCTGACCAGCTCCGCCTCGGGTGCCTTGGGCTTGTACTTCTGATAAAAGTCAATCGTAAACAGAGTGGCAGACGAGTTGAAGAGAGATGCCAGGGAGCTCATAAGTGCAGCCAGGATGCCGCCAACCACCAGCCCCTTGAAACCTATCGGAAGAAGTTCTTTCACAAGGGTTGAGAATGCTGAATCTGAGCTGGCCAGAGTGATAACACCCTGCTGATTAAGAGCATAGGCTATCATACCCGGAATGAGAAAAATAAACACCGGAGTCAGCTTAAGGGCGCCTCCGAAGATGGCACCACGGCGTGCCTGCGTCTGGTCACGACCGGAAAGAACACGCTGCACAATATACTGGTCAGTACACCAGTACCAGAACCCTATAATTGCCGAGCCAAGCAATACACCTGTCCATGGGAACGTGGCATCTTTGGGTGACCGTATGAGCTGTGTCATGGTATCACCATACTCGTTGACGGGAACAGCACGGCAGATATGCATCAGCTCATCCCATCCCCCTACTTTTATGAGACCGGCAATTAGCACTGTTATTGAACCGGCCAGCAAAACAGGCGTCTGCAGCACCGAGGTCCAGAGAACAGCCTTCATACCGCCCAGCGTTGTGTATATCCCTGTAATAACAACCAGGCCTATGGCACTGATCCAGAAGAAATCAATGCCCCAGATTGATTCAATTCCAAATACATCCTTGAAAACAACACCACCGGCATAAACCGTAACAGCCACCTTCGTAAGGACATAGCTGACAAGAGAAATAATCGATAACACTGATCTCGACTCCTTGTTATACCTTTTTTCAAGGAACTCGGGCATGGTGAATACCCCGCTTCGCGAATAAAAAGGAACAAAAAGCCACCCTAGAAGCAGTATCAGCCAGCCATGCATCTCCCAGTGAGCCATGGCCATCCCTGATGAGGCACCCGCGCCCGCAAGACCTACCAGGTGCTCCGACCCGATGTTTGAAGCAAAAATCGATGCGCCAATGGCAATCCAGGTTGCATCCCGCCCGGCGAGAAAGTAATCAGTTGATGTCTTGTCCTTCGTGCGAACGGAGATCACGATGAATGTCACCAACGCGAGGATAAAAGCCCCCAGTACGATCCAGTCAAGTGTTAACATGATTTTTTCGTTATTAAGTTAGTTATAATAAGGTGTTAATTTCTTACCTGTAGCTCCTCCGCCCCTCATATCAGATCCTCTGTTCATTGACCTCATTAACCCGCACCTCTCCTTCTCCTCCGTGAGCAAAAAAGCTCAACCCTCCCCGGTTTGTGATCCGTGCTCAGCTCCGCCGGTCATCCATATCCCGCCTGTATCCCGCGCATACAACCCTCAGTTCACAGATGAACCATTGATGCTTCCCGGGTATGCAAGTTAAATAATATTTTAAATGTACTATATACACTTCTATTTTTTTTATTAAAAATTTATTCTTTCATCTGTTCTTCATTATTGAATTAATAATTTTGCTGTGTATCAGTTCAATGAGATGCTGGTTAGATTGATGGCTCCGTGAAGGATCAGTCTGAAGCAAAAAAAATAGTTATGATCATGAAAACAATAAGGAATATTCTCACAGTTTCTCTGATGATGTTGATGTCATCAGGGTTCATCATTGCCCAGGAGACCGGCAGCAAGGCTGATACCTTACGGGTAATGCTGCAGCAGAGGGAACAGGAGAAGGAGCAGGTCCGAAGTGAAGGCCAGACGGCTGAGCAGAACAGGAACCGTGCAGAGAACCAGGACGGCAGCCAGACACAGGCGGGCAACCAGTCACAAAACCTGGAAGGGCAGAGCACTAAGGCTCAGGGCCAGTCACAGAACCAGGAAGGCAACCAGGCTCAGAATCAGGAAGGCAGCCAGGCCAAAGCCGGTAAGAACGACAAGGCAGGAGCTCAGGGCAACAATGCCTCCGGCATCAAGAAGATACATGGGGCAAGGCCTGACTGGAGCAAGGCCCGGGGCGCCCGTCCGGCTTCTGTGGAGAGACCATCCGGTTCAAGGATTCCCAAAGGCGCCGGTCGTCCAGGTGGTGCAAGAGGACCGGGGAAAAGATAATCCGTATTATTATTATTGAAAGCCATGGGCATAAGAAGGTTTCGGATGGGCGCCACAGGATGCATGTTGATGCTGCAGGCTCTTTTAACAGGCATGACTGCACAGGACGCCTCCTTGCCTGCGTCACAGGCTGAGACCCCTGACACAACCGCAGTCAGAAAGACTCATTCATTCTATGCCGGCACAGGGTACGGCAACAACCTGCTTTACCTGGGGACCACCATGTCACAGGACCATGGTTTCGGATACGCCTCGGCATCATACGGTCTGGCTGACAAGCTTTATCTCTCGGCAACCGGATACACAATCAACGGCTTCTCGCCCTTCACCGCGTTCTACAGCCTGGGTATAAGTTTCAACCATGCATTTAATTCATGGTTTGACATCAGCACCGGGCTGTCTCGTTATTCTGTAGCACAATCACTGAGAGACACCCTCTTCAGTAACTTCACTTATGGTGATGCCACCCTGGGATTCGATTGGAGGATACTTTATTCCAGGATATCTGTCGGAGGTCTTTTCGCCGGCGATGGACAATTTTATTTGCAGACAAGACATTCCAGGTATTTTGAGACTCCCTCATTTGCCCGGGAAAAGGCATTCTTCTCCTTTGATCCATATGTAAATGTCCTGTTCGGTAAAATGGTAACCATTGAGACAACAGGCGGCAGAACTGAAACATCCGTCTCCCCCGGGTACAGACCCTGGAGGAAAAACACACAGGGCACAACCCCGGGCACTGTTTACAGTGAAGACTTTGGTCTGATGGAGATCAATTTCGGTGTTCCTGTTGCATTCAGTTATGATTTTTTTACCCTGGAGATCGAACCGGGATACGTAATACCATTCTACTCAGAGGAAGGTTCATCGGGAACCAAAGGATTTCTGATGCTGGCGAGCCTCTTCTTCAGGATTTTTTAACTTTGGGTTATGAACGTCCTTATTGTTGAAGACGAAAAGAGCCTTGCCAATGAGATTGCTCTCTTCCTGAAGAGGGAAAATTTCCTGTGTGACATGGCCCATACCGGGGCCGAGGCATCGGAAAAGATTGCGGTCAACCTCTATGATTTTGTCCTGCTCGACCTGGGGCTGCCTGACTATGATGGCCTTGACCTGATCAAAGAGGCAAAGGAGATCAATGCCGATGTATCATTCATTATCATCACTGCACGCGGCGCCGTTGAGGACAGGGTCAGGGGACTTGACCTGGGAGCTGACGACTACATACCGAAGCCTTTCGCGCTTGCTGAGCTGCATGCACGCATCATGGCCGTTGCCCGCAGGAAGTTCAGGATCTCATCACCTGACATTACCCTCGGCGAATTCGTTATGAATACTGATGCGAGGAAGCTGATGCATGGCGGTACTGAGGTGGAGATAACAAAGAAGGAATTTGACCTCCTCTATTACCTGGTCATAAATAAGAACAAGGTCCTTGCCCGCCACCAGCTCTACGAGCATATATGGGGCAATGCGCTTGATGATCAGTATGACAGCAACTTCATTGACGTTCACATAAAAAATATACGCAGAAAACTGAATGCCCATGCCCCGTCTCCCTGGCTGGAGACAGTGAGAGGCGTAGGATACAGGGTAAGCACTGACAGTTAAAGGTCAATGAGGGCATGATGAAACTCCAGACAAAACTCGCACTCTTCAACCTGCTCTCCAAACTGGTGTTTTCTGCACTCTTTATTGGCTTTCTCCCCCTGATCATAGAACGGGTCAATATCACCCAGACTGATAATGAACTCATCAAGAAGAGAGAAGAAGTGATCAGTCTCATCTCGGAGGTGGGCATCGGACCTTTTATCATGGAAGATACCGCCACCGGTTTCGGCAGTTACAACATTCTTAAGGAGGAATATATAAGCCTTGAACTGGCTCCTGCCGGAGAGGAGTGGAATTACATAGACATCAGCAAAAGGATAATAGACGATGAGACCATTGACTACAGGGTGCTTCACTACTCCCTCAGGATAAATGGTGAATCATACCTGCTTGAGATAGGGAAGAGCCTGTCAAGTATCACCTATTCAGCCAGAAATATAAGGAATCTCATCCTTGTATTCCTGGCACTCTTCATTATTGTTACCCTTATCTCAGACCTGAGCTATACAGCACGTCTCCTTAAACCCCTCAGTATAATAACCGGCAGACTGGGAGAGACCTCCTCCCCCGCCTTTGACCCGGCAGAGCCGCTCATAACCACCACCGAAGACTTTGTCCGGCTTGACCGCACCCTTCGGGAGATGATGAAAAAGATTGCCGAGCTCTTCAGGAAAGAAAAGGAGATTACGGTAAATATCTCACATGAACTGATGACACCCGTATCTGTTCTCAGAAGCAAGCTTGAAAACCTGCTGCTGCGTGATGATCTCGATCCCGTCACCGAAGCAGGCATAGAAGAGTCGCTTCGCACCCTCCACAGGCTGAAGACGCTGGTTAATTCCATGCTGATGATAGCACGCATTGAGAGTCATCAGTATCTGAAAGAAGACAGTGTAGACCTTCACGGGCTGGTCAGGGAAGTGACTGAGGAGCTGGCTCCCATAGCAGAGGATGGCGGCCTGAATGTAATCCTCAATTGTGAGGGCAGTTATACCTTGCATAATGCCAACCGGCCACTTCTCTTTTCCATGATCTACAATGTTGTGAACAACGCCGTACGGCATACTCCGCAGGGGGGCATGATAGAGATAACAGGCAGGGAGAACGACGGGAGATTCGAGTTATCTGTCTGTGACACCGGCGAGGGCATGTCACACGAGCAGCTTAGCCGGCTCTTCACACGCTTCAGCAACAGACCCTCCAATTCCGGAAGCGGCACGGGCATAGGCCTAGCTATTACAAAATCCATAGCCGATTTTCATGATATTGCTGTAAGAGTTCTTTCCGAACCCGGCAAGGGGACACAATTTTTTTTCTTTTTCCCCGTAAATTCATTATAGCTTCATTTTCACGGGTTTATTTTTGAATTGTTATCTGAAAATAAACTTAAAAACAGAGCAAGATGAAAAAGGAAATCCTCTTAGGCGCAATAGCACTCTTAATAAGTGTTGGCGTCACAGCACAGACCACTGAGCCTGTACAGGAACAGCTGAAAACAAAAAGGCAGCTCAGGATTGAGGCCAGGCAGAAGGCGAAGGTCCAGGAACAGGTACAGAGCGGCGACCCGATCATGACCCAGAGCCGCACCAGGTCCAAGGTACAGGCCAAGGACCAGAGTGGTGATCCAATTATGAATCAGACCAGGACACAGACCAGGACACAGGTCCAGGATCCCGGGCAGGCACAGAGTGGCGACCCGATCATGACCCAGACACAGACCAGGGTCCAGAACCACGGTGAGGTTGTGAGCGAGACTGCAAAGCAGACTCAGACACAGGCCGGTGAAGGCAAGGGTGAGATGGTAAGGGAGCAGGCCAAGATGAAAGGTGAAGCCCAGAAATCAATGAAGCAGGCTAAAACAGCAACCAAGAATAAGGGAGCTGCAAAAAGTGTCAGGACCAACAGGCCTGCAACTGTAAAGGGAACCGGCGCTGGTCGCAGGTAACCCGGAATTTAAGGCTGAGAATAGAACCGGCGGAGAGATCTGCCGGTTTTTTGTTATTATTCGGCTCCCTGGGCTTTTATCTTCGCCCTCTTGCGGTCATTCTCGTCAAGCATGATCTTCCGCAGGCGCATTGAACCGGGTGTGATTTCAATATACTCATCGGCAGCGATATACTCCATGGCCTCATCAAGGGAGAAGCGCACGGGAGGGGTCAGTATGGCCTTGTCATCCGAGCCCGATGCCCTCATATTGGTCAGCTTCTTCGTCTTCGTGACGTTCACCACGATATCATCCTGCCTGGTGTTTTCTCCGATCACCTGCCCCATGTAAACCTCCTCTCCGGGGTAGATGAAGAAGCGGCCCCGGTCCTGCAGCTTGTCAATGGCATAGGCAACTGCCATTCCTGTCTCCATAGCTATGAGCGAACCGTTGCGCCTGATGCTCATCTCCCCCTTCCATGGTTCATAGGCATCAAAACGGTGGGCCATCACGGCCTCACCCTCGGTGACGGTGAGCACCTGGTTCCTGAGACCGATGATGCCGCGCGAAGGAATACGAAAGTCGATATGTGCCCTGTCGTTTCTCACTTCGACATTGACAATTTCTCCCCTGCGCTGGGTTACCTGGTCAATCACCTTACCCGCAAATTCCTCCGGCACCTGTACCGTCAGCACCTCCACCGGCTCATGTTTTACGCCGTTTATATCCCTGACCAGCACCCTGGGCTGACCCACCTGGAGCTCAAAACCCTCGCGACGCATGGTCTCTATAAGAATTGACAGGTGCAGTATTCCCCGTCCGTAAACCATAAAGGTATCAGCAGATCCGGTCTCCTCTACGCGCATGGCCAGGTTCTTTTCCGTCTCCCGGAAGAGCCTCTCTCTGAGCTGGCGCGAGGTTACCAGCGTACCCTCACGGCCGAAGAAGGGCGAGGTGTTGGAGGTAAAGAGCATGCTCATGGTAGGCTCGTCAACACTTATCCAGGGAAGCGCTTCGGGACATTCCGCATCGGCAATGGTATCTCCTATGTCAAAGCTTTCTATACCGAAAATTGCACATATCTCCCCGGCATTAACAGGCTTTTTGGTCTTCTCCTTTCCCAGTCCCTCAAACAGGTAGACCTCCTTGACTGTATTCTCCGTTATGGTGCCATCACGCCTGATGAGCGACACCTGGCTGCCAGGCACCAGGGTGCCCCTGCTGATCTTGCCCACGGCTATCCGGCCCTGATATGAGGAGTAGTCAAGTGATGAGATCCTCATCTGCAGCGTGCCTTCCGCTATCAGTGGAGCCGGAATATGTTCCAGAATGGTGTCAAGGAGATAGCTGACATCCGTTGCCGGAGTTGCCCAGTCAGGACCCATCCATCCCTGCTTGGATGAACCAAAGACCGTCGGGAAATCTAGCTGGTCCTCAGTGGCATTTAAACTGTGCATCAGGTCGAAGACATTCTCCTGGGTCTCTTCCGGCTTGCAGTTGGGCTTATCAACCTTGTTGATGACAACAATGGGCTTCAGCCCCAGCTCCAGCGCCTTCTGCAGCACGAAGCGTGTCTGCGGCATGGGCCCCTCGAAGGCATCAACTATAAGGAGCACTCCTTCAGCCATGTTCAGCACCCTCTCTACCTCGCCGCCGAAATCGGCATGGCCGGGAGTGTCAATTATGTTGATCTTGACATCCTTGTACCTGACCGAAACATTTTTTGCAAGGATGGTTATTCCTCTTTCTCTCTCAAGATCATTGCTGTCAAGGATAAGATCGCCCATGACCTGGTTGTCACGGAACAGCTTTACCTGGTACAGTATGCGGTCTACAAGCGTAGTCTTGCCGTGGTCTACGTGAGCTATCACGGCAATATTTCTGATATCTTCCGTATGCGTTTCTGTTTGGGCTGCAAAAGTAGGAAAAGAATTGTCACGGTGTTGAATCTGGCACCGCTACTTTCAGGGTCAGGGCTCATAAATCATCTTTCGGGTCATCCCGCCGTCTATAATAATGTTTTCGCCATTGATGAAATCATTGCCATCACCGGTGAGGAAGATGCACGCACCGGCTATATCCTGAGGACGGCCTACCCTTCCGGAGAAGTGTTGTATATGATCCTCTTCGCGCAACGCGCTGTAGTCTCCCGTTTCTATCCATCCCGGGCTGATGCAGTTGACCCTTATGCGGTACTGTGCCAGGGAGGCAGCAAGAGCATGGGTCAGCGCCACTATTCCTCCCTTTGATGCAGCATAGGCTTCTGACCCCGGCTCTGACATGAAGGCGCGGGTTGAAGCAATATTTATAATGCATCCGCCTCCGGTGTCCTTCATAATGCGTGCTGATTCCCTGGCACATAAAAATGTTCCGCGGAGGTTGGTGGCGCCAACAGCATCCCATTCCTCAACAGTAAGATCCAAAGGCGATTTCCAGATGCCGACACCGGCATTGTTGACCATTACGTCAATCCTCCCGTACTTTTCAGCCACCAGGTTAACCACAGAAGTCACCTCCTTTGGAATGCTTACGTCGGTCCTTACGAAGAATGCATCGCCGCCACTCTCATTGATGAGACGCTCAGTTTCAGATCCTGTGTCCGGATCCTTTTCTGCCACAATTACTTCCGACCCTTCAGCTGCAAATGCTTCAGCAATACACCTGCCAATCCCCCGGCCGGAGCCGGTAATAATTACAACTTTGCCTGCGTGTTTCATAATCGCTTGTTTACATCAGGCACAACACCCTGCCCTGATTTCATTTACAGTGCAAATTTAATGCTGTTATGTTCCGGGCATGTTTATTGTATCTGATAAATTGTATTTTTGTTTTATTAATAATAATCGGAATCAATCATGAAAAAAATCTTATTGCTATTCTGCTTTATCAGTGCTGCACTGCTGACTGTAAACGGACAGAACAAGAAGGCTGAGAGGGAAGCGGCTGCGCAGGCGGCATTTGAAAAAGCCCTCACCGTACTCGAGACAAAGAATTACGTAATAATTGTTGCAACATACCAGACTTCTGACGGCATGTTTGTTGATAACACTGACAACGCAAATTTCCTGGCTTTTGAGAATGACAATGTAATTCTCCAGGGTGGTATTGTTGCCGGTAATAACAACACTAACAAGCTTGCAGTTTCGGATTATAATCAGGCGATTGACAAAAAGGGTAATGTCAGAATAACCTACCAGGCAATGGGACGGCTCATCAACGCCAAGATATCAATGTCACTCAAGAAGTCATCAGGCAACATGGCAGAAGTGATTATCACTCCTACCAAGGGAACTGTCAAACGTTTTAACGGACTGATTGTTCCAACGGCAGAATCTAAACACTACAGAAGGCCCGGGGAGATCTGATTAACTTTCCGGGTAAGTTTCAGTACAGGCCGGCGGATTGATGGGAGTCAGTTACCGCCGGCTTTCTTTATGCCTTGAGGTGCCGTAATGGCTGCCGAGGATCAGGGTGAATAGTCCCTGCGGCACAATTCTTTTAAGTATTACCGCCAGCTTCTGGTCAGGAGTGGCAATGACATACCGTTGCCGTGGATGCCTGCATTCTATAATCCTTGCCAGCTTCTTCGCCAGGAGGACCGGGTTCCGGCCTCCGGCTTCATCACTTTCAATAACCGAAAGAGATTTTGCATATTGTCCTCCATAAGGATCACCGGAACCAGTAGGAGCCAGAAAATTTCTGCGGTTGGCGGAGTTATTTGTACGAAAGTCTCCGGGATTGATCACTACCACCCTGATGTTGAACTGTTGAACCTCCATCCTGAGAGCTTCGCTGAAACCCTCCACGGCAAACTTTGCAGCAGAATAGAATCCCTGGTAGGGCAGGCCCATCAGCCCTCCGATGGAACTTATATTAATTATCCTTCCTCCCCCGCCGGCACGCATCACAGGCAGCACCTCACGTGTAAGCCGCACCATGCCCATGAAGCTGGTCTCCATCTGGAGCCTGATATACTCTTCGGGAAGCGTCTCAACGGGACCCCCGGTGTGCATGCCCCCATTGTTGACAAGCACATCTATCCTTCCCTCACGTTCAACAACCAACCTGACTGTCTTACGGATTGAATCATGATCAGTCAGGTCCATGGTCAGCAGGTTGATGCCCTCAGCCACATCACATTCACTCCTGACAGTTCCGTAAACCTTATGGCCAAGAGCAGCCAGGAGTGAGGCGGTCTCCTTGCCGAAGCCTGTTGAGATGCCTGTTATCAGAATTACCCTGCCCATCTGTTATTGATTTTCATCACAGATCCTCTCGCCAGCCATGGTATTGAATATCCCAAGCGCCCTGGCAGCATTTGTGATCTTCTCTATGGAGATATCCACCTGCTCCCTCGTATGCGTTGCCATAAGTGAATAACGTATCAGGCTGTCATTTTTGGGTACTGCGGGAGACACCACCGGGTTAACAAAGATGCCGTCGGCAAGAAGGTGTTGCGTGAGAGTGAGAGCTTTGATATTGTCCCTGATGAAAAGAGGGATGATAGGCGACTCTGATCTGCCGGTATCAAACCCCATCTCACGGAACCCCTTGAGTGCATAGTTGGATATCTCCCAAAGATGATCAATTCGCTCAGGCTCACTCATCATTATATCAATCGCCTCCAGCACCGAGGCCGCTGAGGCGGGAGTCATGCTGGCACTGAAGATTAGTGAGCGGGAATTGTGCTTGAGGTAATTGATAGTATCCTTATCCGATGCAATATAACCGCCAAGAGAGGCCAGCGATTTCGAAAAGGTACCCATGATGAGATCAACGCTGTCAGTGAGGCCAAAGTGGGATGCAGTGCCCCGCCCCTGTTTGCCCAGCACACCCGTTGAATGTGCATCATCAACCATTACAGATGCATCATACTTCTCTGCCAGCGCCACCATCTCCGGAAGCCTTACGATATCACCTTCCATGGAAAAGATGCCGTCAGTAACTATCAGCTTCAGGCTCTCCGGCTCACATTGCTTTAACTTGTTCTCAAGGCTTTGCATATCATTGTGGGCATACTTCAGGACCCTGGAGAAGGAGAGCCTGCTCCCCTCAATGATTGATGCGTGGTCAAACTCGTCAAGCAGAATATAATCATGCCTGCCCGTCAGGGTTGAGACTACACCGAGATTGACCTGAAATCCGGTACTGTAACAGAGAGCCTGATCTTTTCCGGTCATCTCTGCAATGCGTTCCTCAAGCTGAACATGAATGTCGAGTGTCCCGTTCAGGAACCGCGAACCGGCACATCCCGTCCCGTATTTGTCAATGGCTCGCTTTGCTGCCTCCTTGATGCGCGGGTGATTGGTCAGCCCGAGATAACTGTTTGAACCAAACATCAGCACCTTTCTGCTGTTGATGGTCACAACGGTATCCTGGTCTGATTCTATTGTCCTGAAATAGGGATAGATACCTGCCCTCATGGTCTGCTGAGGCAGGTCGTAGCCCGCAAAGGCCTTCTGGAGTTTTTTCATGGTACCTGGCAAGTGAAAACAGTGCGAATTTAAGTATTTGTTGAATATAGTAGCAAGACCACACACGGAATGGTATGACATAAGGGTTGAGAATACCATTTTATGCTTATTATTCAGTCCCGGATTGTTTTCATATTTGCAGGCATAATTTTTAGCATAGTAATTATCAGGACTCTGTCAGAATAGTTAAACCGAATATTGTAATGAGCAAGCAAAAGAATCCATCCGCATTCAGCAGGTTAATCGTTGGTCAGGACTGGGCATCAGTGGTTGCCGGATTTGTACTTATATTATTCGTGGTGTTGACCGGCTATGCCATTGGCACACCCTCCTTCGGCGGAAAAGCCGGATGGAGCGGAGACCACAATTTCTCAGTAATGCTCGGAGCCTCATCACTCTGGACATCAGCCCTGTACACCTTCATAATCTTTGGCCTTGTTGCTGTTGTGGGAATGGTTTTGAGCGGCGACTCACTTAAAAAGTATTTCGCCGGGTTTCTTTCCATATTCCTGATGGTCATTCTCGCACAGTTTATTTCATCCTACGCGGGCTTTAAGAACCTGGGGCTTGAAACAGTGCTCTTCTCCCTGCTGCTGGGTTTGCTGATAGGCAACCTGTTCCGCCTGCCCGCATGGCTGCGTTCGGGAGTGCAGACGGAACTATACGTAAAGATAGGACTGGTATTGCTGGGGGCAACAATACTGTTCATGGATATTCTCTCGGCAGGCTCATTCGGACTGCTGCAGGCAGTCATAGTTGTTACGGTGGTATGGTACTTCGCCTTCTGGCTCTCAAAGAAGATGAAGGTTGACGACGAGTTCTCCACCATGCTTGCAAGCGCAGTCTCCATATGCGGTGTCTCGGCGGCAATAGCCACTGCGGGAGCCATAAACGGTGACAAGAAGAAACTCTCTTTCATTATCTCACTGGTGCTTATTATAGCCATCCCGATGATGATATTCCTCCCTATAATAGCAAAGTGGATGGGTCTGTCTGATGTAGTCACCGGAGCCTGGTTGGGAGGCACAATTGATACCACAGGAGCGGTTGTGGCAGCAGGAACCATAGCCGGCGAGACCGGACTGCAATATGCAACAATAGTCAAATTCTCCCAGAACGTGCTCCTCGGACTGGCAGCATTTGCAATCTCCATCTTCTGGGCATACAGAGGCAGGAGTGCCAATGAAAAGGTACAGCATGTGCCGGTGAGGATCATCTGGGACCGCTTTCCTAAATTTGTCCTCGGGTTTATCCTGGCATCACTGGTCTTCTCCTTTATTCTCAGCCAGGAGACAGCAGAAGCTTCAGGAAAGGTGATAAAGTCATTCAGCACCTTCTGGTTTAACCTGGCATTCATTAGCATTGGACTGGAGACACGGTTTGCAGATTTCAAACATATGGAGAGCAAAAAGCCTTTCTACAGCTTCCTGATAGCCCAGACCTTCAATATCTTCTTTACCCTTGGCGTATCATACCTGCTGTTCCAGCTGATAGGCGGAAAATAGGCTTTAGGAGAGAAAGGAGTCAGATAATCCGTATTTAGCTGATGGACAGGCTTTTGACGGCTGCTCTCATGGTTTGAATCTTATAAATCCATCGTGACAGCCTTTCTGTCTACACCCAGACGAGACAGATCTACGGTCAGAGCCTTCATCATGGCCGGCGGACCACAGAGATAGAAATTCTGGCTGAAGTTGCTCACATGCGCCCTGATGAATTCTTCATCAATGAATCCGTGATGATAACCATCGGCTTTCTCCTCTGACAGTATATTGATGAATGCTTCTCCGAGCATGCCTCTGAACTCCTGCTCCAGGATTATATCAGCTCTTGTCTTATTAGCGAACAACAGGAGGTTCCCCTGCAGCTCACCCCTGGCCTTCAGATCCCTGAAGATAGCAATGAACGGGGTTATGCCCGCTCCTCCCGCAATAAAGACGCCCTTGCCTTTATAGGCAATGGCTCCCCATGGAGAGCCAATGACAAGCTCATTGCCGGGAACAAGCCGGTTAAGCTCCTTCGTCAACCCGTTGTGCTCAGGATATATCTTGATGGAAAACTCGAGGAAAGGATCATGTCTGTGACCGGTAAAGGTGAACGACCTCCGAAGCTTCCGAAGTTCGGGTGTGTGAATCGCTACACCTGTTGCCTGGCCGGGCCTGAACTCATATCCTTCCGGCCTCTCCACCCTGAATTTTTTTACATCGTGAGTCAGATTAGACGTTTCAATTATTTTAACAATGTATTCAGTCATACGATCTCCTCCTGACAGGTTAACAATCAAAGAAGTAGTTTGTTTAAGCGAGTTTGCACACCATGCTGATGATCACTGTCATTGTTGTCATTTGACTTTTACTGTGCCGGTATTTTTCGTAATTTGCCGTTGTTAATTCAAATGAACTGAGATGAATAAGGTAGTCACTGTGCTGTTCCTTGCAGCGGTTGCATTTGTTGCTGTCTGGTTTCTGTTTCCCCGTAAGAAGGGTCTTCCTGATGGGAAGCAGCCGGCAGCAGAAAACTACCAGAAGTATTGTGCCGGTTGCCATGGCGCCCGGCTGGAGAAATTCGCCGCCAGGGAGTGGATGGAGGAGGAAGGTACTGCCGCAGCTTTTAAAAGCATTAAATACGGCCTGGAAAGCATCGGTATGCCGGCATTTGAAAAAACCTTCAGTGACAGGCAGATTGAAGCCCTTGCTGAGTATGTCAAGAAAGGCATCCCTGAAGACAGGAGCCTCCTGGAACCGGCATTCACTCTGGAGGCAGTAATTGAGTCCGAGGTGCAGAAATTCACTGTTGACACAGTGATCAGAGACCTTAATGTGCCATGGGGAATGGCCTTCCTCCCCAACGGGGACATGCTTGTTTCAGAACGCTCAGGATCACTTTATCTGTTTTCAGGCGGCCGGCTGTCCCCGCCTGTTGAAGGCCTTCCGGAGGTGATGGCCATCGGGCAGGGAGGCCTGCTTGATATCTGCCTTCATCCCGACTACGAAGAGAACGGCTGGATATACTTCTCCTACTCATACCTGGGTGACGCCCCCGGCAAACCTGCCGGCAACACTGCAATACTGAGGGCGAAGCTTGAGGGTAATAGCCTCATGGATCAGGAGATTATCTTCAGGGGTGAGCCGGCTACTGACCGAAATTATCATTTCGGCTGTAAAATAGCATTTGATGGCAAGGGTCATATCTTCTTCGGCATAGGCGACCGCGGGCAGCATTTCGACTTCCCGCAAAAGCTTGACAACCACAACGGCAAAATCCACAGACTCAATGATGACGGATCTGTTCCTGAGGACAATCCGTTTGTCAGTACGCCAGGAGCTATGCCTTCAATCTACAGCTACGGCCATCGTAACCCTCAGGGAACATGCTTTGATCCGCTTACAGGCGAGCTGTGGGTTTCAGAACACGGGCCACGGGGCGGTGACGAGCTGAACCTGATAAAACCGGGATTGAATTACGGCTGGCCGGTGATATCCTACGGCATAAACTATGACGGCACTGTTCTTACTACACTCACCGAAAAGGAGGGCATGGAGCAGCCGGTATACCAGTGGACTCCCTCCATCGGTCCGTGCGGCATGACCTTCGTAACAGGCGAAAGATACCCTAACTGGAAGAACAATATCCTGCTGGGTTCACTGCCACTGAAGCACCTGGAAAGGGTCGTCCTTGAAAACAACACTGTTGTGCACAGGGAAGAACTGCTCAAAGGTATCGGCCGGGTGCGCAACGTGGTCATGAGCCCTGATGGCTATATCTATTTAGCAATTGAAACACCCGGGTATATCCTGAGGCTGATACCCATAGAATGAATAACAGAGCAATTTTTACCCGGGAAGCGTCACCAATGCCGGTTTCCCCGGGATAGCCATTGGTTTATTTTGGGCTGACCTGAATATTATTAAGACAAATGAGGTTTCAGGTAGTTATATTAAATAATTTTTTATTCCGAGTTTAATAGCTTTAACTTTGCAGTTGCGTAGTCAGCCTAGTTCCAACCTTTGGTGACGGATATTCGTATTAAGTGTAAAAAAGGATTAATATGGCACTTAATAGGATTAAGACTGCGGGATTGATTCTGGTCCTGTTGACAACAGGATGCACAGAGAAGGATGACCTGACACTGCCGGTACAGGTTAACCTGAAAATAGGTATAAAGGAGGATAACAAGGCCGGCAATCAGTATATTTATATTACCGGATGCAGGATTGCCATTTACAAGATCAGATTTGACGGTACACGCGAAGCCGGAGGATCTGTTTTCTTCGAAACAGATCCTTCAGCTAACCTGCAACCACTGAACTTCTCAGAAACTCCGGCTACCATAAGCACATTTGATCTCCCCCAGGGAATTTATGACGGAATGAGATGGGACATATCCCTTAAGTGTCTGGATGACATCGGAATAGATGATGGACGCCATGACGGTTACCCCTGCCTGGGCATTTTGCTGTACGGCAATTACACCTACCTTGACGGATCGGGGGTACCATTCGTTCTGGCAATAGATAAACCGGAGCAATTCAGGGTCACAGCCAGTAATCCGGCTGGCTACTCCACAATTGTCCTGTCAGTAGGCACATTATATGATGCCATAGTATATTTCTCTGTTTATGATACATTCAGATCAATCAACCGCCTGTTACTGGAAGAAGCAATTGTTTCAGGCACAACGGAAGAACCCATAATGATCATTTCAAGCGTTCAAAACGGCGAAATGTACAAGATCTTATTATTCAGATTGTTGTTGTCAACCAATATAATAGTGAAATAGAATCCGGCATGCAACAATGAATTCATCAGAGGTCAGTGGTGAGGAACTGATTAGGGGTTGCAGTCAAAACAACAGGAAAAGTCAGGAGATGCTTTATAAGCGTTATGCGAGATCATTATACTATCTCTGCCTCATCTATGAGAATGACCGCGAGAATGCCAAGGACATACTGCAGGAAGGATTCATCAAGATCTTCAGGAATATCTCCGGATTTGATACTCATAATTCAGTCATGTCCTGGATGAAAAGGATTATAACAAACACTGCAATAGACTATTACAGAAAGAATCACTCAGACAATGAGTTTATACGGCTGGAGGGCGTTGACAAACCCTGCCCTGACGGGGAATCAGTCATCTCAGAGCTTGGCACTGAGGATATTATTTCACAGGTAGACCGGTTGCCCGAAGGCGCAAGGAAGATATTCCAGCTGCATGCCATTGAGGGTTACAGTCACAGGGAGATCGCCCACCTGCTTCATATTACTGTTGGCACCTCCAAATCCCAGATCAACAGGGCAAAACAACTTCTGAGACACAGAATCTCAGGCTATTATTACAGCAACGGCGAAAGTGAAAGAAAAAGATAAAATAACAGGAGCGTACCGCAAACAGGTTTACCGGTTCATTCATGGTCAGGCTTTAACAGGTCCTTCGGGTATAATAGGGCAGGAAGAACTTGACGAGGTATGGGAAGAGATCTGTTCCGAACTTGATTTAAGTGAAACCTGGGTAAAAATCTCTTCACAGCTTGACACAATCATGCCGGTTGATCCGGGGCCGGGCCTCTTCCTCAAGGGTTGCGCAGCTATGCTGCTTGTACTATTGATGCTGACCCCCGTCAGAAGGGACATTCAGGCAGAAAGTCCGGCCGGGCAGGCAACCACGGACAGAACATACAGCACTGAGGGTGCGGGGCAACCGGTGCCAGGTGATCAGGGCAATTTCATCCTGAAAACAGAAGAGCAGGGTAAAATTCTTACGGGAGATGAAGCATCAACCAAATTCCTGAAACAGGAAGCCATCGTGCCGGTATATAAAGCTGTAACACAAGATATTACTGTTTCTGTTATGGAGACAGACTCCCCTGTAACGAAAGAGGTTGTACCAGTGGTTTCAGAAGCGGCAGGTATGAATGATGAAGTACCGGCCCCTGTCTTCGAAGCAATCTCCTCAGAGCCGGTTCGCGTTCCTCCCGCAGCAGTTCCTGAAACCGCCCTCTACCCCAGGATAGCCTTTCAGGCCGATTACGAGGACCTGAATCACAACTTCCGTGAATCAGGCGCAAGCCTTCCCTCATCGCCGGCCACGGCGGGCAAATTTACCGGAGGGATTGTTACCTCATTCAAGAACACGTGGCTGCTGAATCAGGAAACATTTGACGGCCTTAAACCGGAATCGCTCATCACTACGGAACTTGTTGTCTTTCCCGATGCCGGACTCATCCTGAATTACTCCCTCAGTAAAAAATGGGACCTACAGACTGATGCGTTTATCTATTCATCTACAGGTCAGGAGTATAAAGATTATATTTTTGGCCACTATTCAACAAAAAAAATTATCCTCAGATACTCAACCATTGCCATATCAGCAAAGTACAGGACGGGCGGTGCACGACACCCTGCAACCCGCTCATCGGTCAACTTCCTGGCTGGCGGCTATGTCTCTTTACTGCACAGGGCAGAGCAGAAGATAAACACTGATATTAAGGAGATCCGGACTGAGTATACAAAATTTGACTACGGGATAAGGTTGGGAGCCGAATATGAGCTGCAGCTTAATGACCAGCTGTCAGTAGCACCCGGGTTGACTTTATCACTGGGACTTCCCAATATCTATAAAGGCACCGGAACCATACCCGGATTCATCAGAAGTACCCGGAATGGCAATGCAGGTTTCCACCTTTCGGTCTATTATCATTTTTACTGAAATCAGATATAACAGGCATGACCCATTAAAAACGAGTAAAAGGCTTCTTGACGGTTTACATGCAACCAATAAAATTACTGCTATAACCTGATGAAAATGAAACAGGATTCCATCCTTTTGTAATGTTGATTCGTCCTGATTAATGAAAGAAAGATGATTTGAAAAAAAGACACAGGGTAGTAATAACAGATAGCGATGAAAACAATGATGTTTTATCCGATATTGGTGGTTTGCCTGCTGGTGCTTGCAGGCTGCGAAGATGACAGGATCTATCCAAGTCCGCAAAAAAAACCACTGCAAAATTCCCCTGACGTGTATGTGACAGTACCCGTTCACCTGGAATCAGAGTTCAATGCAACATTTACCAGGAATATTTACTTCTTCGGCGACGATCCTCAACTGGATGACTTATGGAATCCCTGGTGGGGGATACTAACTGATCAAAACGAACCTGTTTATCAGTTTGAGATGAAGGGAAACGGGACAGACTCAATACTGGGTATTTTCACCCTCCATTTAACAACTGTATGGTCAGTAACAGAAGCGTATTGCACTTCAAATGCAACAATTACATCATCCATCCCGGCGAACGGGGGCACTTTGTGCCTGAATTGCTATGAGAACTCGGAATTTAATGCTGACTATCCTTATGATCAGCCTGTACATGAAAATTCATTTGTAATAGGAACCACTTTGGGTTATGCCAAAGACTGTGAAGGTTTCGGCACCATCCTGTTTATAAGATCAGAGACAATTCCGGATGTTATGAAGGTAAAACTGGAAGCAGATCTCAAATTTATTATCTCCAAACAGTAGACCACTGGACCAGTAACCTTTTAATGGCAGATAAAAAAACAGACCAGTACTTACTATTGAGTTAATAATTAAAATTTTAGAGGCATAAAAAAGTTTTTGATTCTCCTGCTGCCGTTGGTGGTGATCTTTGGATGCACCAGGGATACGACTGATGACGAAAACGTGGTCCTGAAAAGGGCTAAGGTTCCTATCCCGTTAAAGGGTGTGGTATGCATGACCGAAAAAGAGGGCGTTGACCGTCTGCCGGTATTCTTCCCTGGGACTGAAACACCCGTGCCGGGAGTTACTCTCAGCTCTGAGGCATGGCTTGCCGGTCATATGACCTTCGTCGGCAACTTCCGTGAGGAGAGCGCTATGACAGGCCTGGTTGCTTACCTCGACATGGATGCATATGCAGAAGGACGTATTGTCCTCAATGCGGACTACGTTGGCCGGATCTATGCAGCCAATGGTGACTATTACGATTTCTTCTCCCCGATCGTCATTGAAGTAATCGATGACGTGAAACACATTACCGGAACTGTTTCAGTCACGTCAGGTACCGGTAAATTCGGGAATGTGACAGGTGACAGTTATCTGAGCGGCATCGTTCCATGCTGGGACGTAGTGGGAGAATGGGTTTTCCCCAGGTAAATTGCCTGACTTGACAGAGCCCTTGTGCCTGACCGGTTACCGGGCAGATGTACAATAAACTCCCGGCCTCCGGCAGTTCGCATACTGCGGGGTTTTCACTGAGCGGTTCAGCCAGTGAAACCCCGCTGTCAATTTGTTCTCCCGGCAAGAAGTTTCATCAACCTTGTGGCCACCAATGTGCTCAATCCCGTAAATCTGGTGTTCTGTGCGGTAATTTTACAATTTATCAATATTTTAGGGGCCCCGGATACGCAATAAGAGATGAGCAGAGGATTCGTCAAGGAAGGAGATCAGGAAGAGGTTCCAATGGTGCCCCGGAGGGCTTTCCTGCCGGAGGGTGTGCCAAACTTTGTCACCCCTGCAGGGCTGGAACAACTGCTGGCTGAGAGAGAGGCTCTGATCTCAGAAAAAGAAGAGCTGACCATTGCAAATGAAAATGAAAAACGAATTGCCCAGAACCTTATCAATGCAAAACTGCAGTTGCTCAACAGCAGGATTGCCGACGCCAGGGTGTTGGATCCAAAAGATCAACCGCGCGATGAGGTGACTTTCGGGGCAACCATAACAATTAAGAATGTGATGTCCGCCAAAACTCAGACTTTCCAGATCGTGGGAGTAGATGAGGCAGATATAGCCAAAGGAAAGATCTCTTTCATCTCCCCCCTGGCCAGAGCTTTGCTTAACCGGAAATCGGGGCAGAGGATCACAATCAGGCGCGAAAGGGAGGAAATCGTATACGAGATAATGGAAATATCCTCCAAGTGACTTGCCTCCTTACCGAAAGATAACTTGCGAAACAGACTGTTTCTTCATCTCAGGCCGGCTGTTTATCTCATCAAAAGCTTCAGGATTTTTTCTTTAAGTGGTGTATATGGCGGATACCTCACGGGCAGGTCGATAAGATTGGATTTCTCCATAACAGACTTCATATTGGAGAAGGTCTCGAACGATTCTCTGCCATGATACCTCCCCATACCGCTGGGACCGATACCGCCAAAAGGCAGGTGAGGCGATGCGATCTGCATAACCGTATCATTCACAGCTGCCGAACCGCTCTGGGTCCTTGACAGGAACTCCCCTGCAAGCCTATTGCTGGTTGTAAAAATATACGCTGCCAGCGACTTAGGATTCCTGCTGATAATAGAATATACTTCGGAGAAATTATTGAAAGGGATCACCGGCAGAACCGGACCGAATATCTCCTCCTGCATAATGGGATCCTCAGGCCTGATCCCGTCAATTATGGTGGGAGCCATAAAACAGTTATCAACATCGGTTACGCCACCTGTAATGATATCACCTTCCCCCAGGAATGATTCCATTCTTTTAGTCTTTGCTATGTTGACCATACGGCAATAATCCGGGCTGCGCGAGGCATCATTCCCGTAGAACGACTTGATTTCATTGACCAGAAGCTCAAGGAACCGGTCCTTTACTTTGCTGTCCACAAGGAGATAGTCCGGGGCAATGCATGTCTGGCCTGCATTAAGGAATTTTCCCGAAGCTATCCTTTTTGCGGCAAACGTCAGCTTTGCATCTGCCG
>CAZVLJ010000018.1:0-41526 GCA_964627825.1 uncultured Rikenella sp.
AATCCGGTCTTCTCAAAAAACTCACCCTGGATCATCGCATTCGATTATATTGATGCAGCGAATGGTGAATATGCCATACTGGGTGCTGATCTTAACGCCGGGCAGGATAAGCTCATAACCATGAACAATACCCTCGGGTATCCCTCCTTCTCTAAGAATGATGACATAATTGCCTTCACCAGGACAGACGGACTTGCCGAAAGCATATATTCCATCGGGCTGGGCGCTGACAAAATATCTCCCGTTGGAACTGCATCACGGATGATCGCGGATGCCAAATGGCCCGTTTTCTTTGCCACCGGTGCCAGAGACCTGGCACTGCCGCCCGTGGCAGACTTCACTGTTGACATCAAGACCGGAAACGCACCTCTCCAGGTGAAATTCTTTGACCTTTCGGCCAATCAGCCCTCCTCGTGGGCGTGGACATTTGAAGGAGGAACGCCTGCATCTTCAACGGAACAGAATCCTGTCATCAGTTATAATACCCCCGGCACATTCAAAGTCTCCCTTGCTGCAACCAATAACCAGGGCAGCAACACCAACACCAGGAATGGCTATATCATCATATCGGCTGCCTCAGCCGTTGCAGAGACCGGACAGGATGCAATAATGATCTACCCCAATCCTGTCAGTGACATCCTCCATATTATCAGCGAAACAGATCTTTCAGCCAGGCTCTTTGACCTGAATGGCCGGCTGGTTTACAGCGGGACAAATGAGCTTATCATAGATATGGCTCCTATGAAACGAGGCGTATACCTGCTTGAAATAACCGCTGTCGGGAAGATTACAAGACATAAAATTATCAGAGAATAAATTACGGAGAAACAATGAATGCTGAACTTATCACAGCTGTTGCCATAGGCATCGGGCTGGCGGCCAGCGCCGGTTTCAGGGTGTTTGTACCGATGCTTGTAGCCGCAATAGCAGCCAAAACCGGCGTGCTTCCACTCAACGACAGCTTCATGTGGCTCTCATCATGGACCGCCATAGCCATCCTTGGTACGGCAACGGTGGTGGAGATACTGGCCTACTACATACCCGTGGTTGACAACCTGCTTGATACAATCTCCACGCCACTGGCGATAGGTGCCGGAACGCTCCTGCTCACCTCGGTGCTGCCTATTGACAGCGAACTCATGAGATGGATCACCGGCGCTGCCGTGGGAGGCGGCAGCGCTGCCGTGGTACAGAGCGGCAGCGCCCTCACCAGGCTCACATCAACCAAAATGACGGCAGGCATGGGCAATCCGGTGGTGGCAACAGTTGAGAATGTGGCAGCCACAGGCACCTCCGTGCTGTCACTGATCATTCCCTTTATTGTTGTTGCCCTCTTCCTCCTGCTGGTGATCTTCATCTTCACCAGGGTCCGCAGGAAACTGCGCAGGTCGCACGATGAAAGACTCAGCACCTGAAAAAAGGATGCAAGAAAGGGATACCGTAACAGTTTTCTGGTTCAGGCGTGATCTCCGCCTGGAGGACAATGTCGGCCTTTACCATGCACTACAATCGGGTCACCCGGTACTGCCGGCATTCATTTTTGACACCGGAATCCTTGACAGGCTGGAAGAAAAGGCTGACCGGAGAGTGACATTCATCACGGCTGCCCTGGGGGAACTGAACAAGAAGCTAATGGCTGCAGGGTCATCACTGAAGGTCCTTCATGGCACGCCTGAGACAGCCTTCCAAAAGATCCTTGGCGAGTATGAAATAAAAGCGGTTTTTACCAACCGCGACTATGAGCCATATGCCATTGCCAGGGATGAGAAGATTGCCGGTCTGCTCAGAAACTCCGGCATTCCGTTTCATACATTCAGGGACCAGGTGATTTTCGAAAAGAATGAGGTGCACAAATCAGACGGCACACCCTATACGGTCTTTACGCCCTTTTCGCGGGCATGGAAGAAACAGCTCACCCCTCAGCATACCGCAACCTTTGACACGGCAAAATATTCCGGTAATTTCCTGAAAACTTCGCCAGCCGCTATTCCCCGCCCGGAGGAGATCGGATTCAATGACACAGCCACTGTCTCACCGGTGCCTGTAATAAACAGTGACATCATCCGGAATTACCACCTCACCCGCGACATACCCTCTCTGGAAGGCACTACCCGACTGGGTGTGCACCTGCGCTTCGGAACGGTCAGCATCCGAAGCCTGGCCAGAACCGCTCTGGACCTCAATGAGACATGGCTCAACGAGCTGATATGGAGAGAGTTTTTTATGAGCATCCTGTGGCACTTCCCGCATGTCACGGATAAATCCTTCAGACCGAAGTATGACGCCATACTCTGGCGCAACAATGAGGAGGAGTTCGCCCGATGGTGCGGCGGCATGACCGGGTACCCTATAGTGGATGCAGGCATGCGTGAGCTCAATGCCACGGGTTTCATGCACAACAGGGTGCGGATGATCACTGCCAGCTTCCTGGCAAAACACCTGCTTATCGACTGGCGCTGGGGCGAGGCATACTTCGCCGGCAGGCTACTTGATTACGAGCTCTCGTCAAATAACGGGAACTGGCAGTGGGCAGCCGGAACAGGCTGCGACGCCGCTCCCTATTTCAGGATATTCAATCCTGCTGAACAGACTCGTAAGTTTGACTCCGGATTGGCCTATGTACACAGGTGGGTGCCGGAATTGAACAGTCGCTCCTATCCCCTTCCGGTGGTTGACCATGCCATGGCCCGCGAACGGGCACTTGCCACCTATTCATCCGGCCTCGGCCGCAGCAGCTGAAAAAATAACCGCAGACACTGCCCGTGTGTCCCTGACATTTCCCTTCCCTGATTTACTGATCATTATGATGTTTTTCCGAGCCGGATACCATTTTATTTATCTTTAAGCCGTAAGTTCAAGCGAAACGACAGTGACTCTCCTCACCAAAATCAGATCCCTCTTCAACCCCTCCATGTACCAGGGCTGGGGCAACTCCCGGAAATACTTTGAGGGTTGGTACTTCAAGGTGGTCAATGCACCTGAGACCGCAGCCCTTGCCTTTATCCCGGGAATTTCAATGGATGAAGCCGGAGAGAAGCAGGCATTTGTACAGGTCCTCGACGGCAAAAAGAAGACAGCTGAGTTTATACCTTTTGATGCGACTTCTTTTGTGCCGTCAGAAAGAGACTTTGAGGTCACTGCAGGCAACTGTTTCTTTTCTGCCGGCCGCATGAGACTTGACCTTCCCGGCGTGAAAGGAGAACTGACGTTTGCCGGTACCACCAAATGGCCCAATCCATGGTATGCCCCGGGCATAATGGGACCCTATACCTTTGCTCCCTTCATGGAATGCAACCACGGAATAGTAAGTATGGACCACTCAATCACCGGATCACTTGAGATCAACGGCCAGATGACGGACTTCACCGGCGGCCGCGGATATATCGAAAAAGACTGGGGCCACTCATTCCCCTCAGCTTATGTCTGGATGCAGTCAAACCACTTCATAAAACCGGGTACATCATTCAAGGCCTCCGTAGCAAGAATCCCGTGGCTGACAGGCAACTTCACCGGTTTCATCTGCGGATTTCTGCATGAGAACCATCTCTACAGGTTCACCGAGTACGGCGGAGGAAGGATGGTCGCCCTTGAAGCCACCAAAAAGGGTATTGAAATGGAATTCACGAACAGAAGTCATATTCTTCATGTTACTGCCCCCGTTGACAGAGCCACATCGCTGGCCGCACCGATAAAGGGAATGATGGGCGGCAGGATTGAAGAAAGCATGACCGCTGTCATCAGCCTGACTCTCACGGAAACAGCCACAGGCCGTGTTATCTTCAGTGGTGATGGAAGAAACGGCTCCGTGGAGATATCAGGTGATACGAATACCCTTTCGCCTCACTGATTGCCCAGAAGTGACGCCATTGATGGAAAATATCTGATCGTCAAACTCATACCAGGTAGCTATCCTGCAATAGTAACCAGGGAGTCCGCTCCTGTACCCGTTAACAGGTTGTTTTATTATCTTTGAAGACGACGGCAATTACGGCGGTTTAACTGCTATCATCTTATTAATCAGTACATTATGGCCAGTAAGGGTATACTTTTCTTCAGAACTTCCACGGGAAGCATTATTGCTGCCGAGGCATCCGGACAACTCTCAGCAGAAGATACTGACAGGCTCTCCTGGCTCTTTGGTAATGCCACCCTCCTTGCCACGGATGCTGTCAGCGGTACATTCATCGGCCCCCGCAGGGAGATGATCACACCATGGAGCACCAACGCCGTGGAGATGACCCAGAACATGGCCGTGACCGGTATTACAAGGATTGAGGAGTTATTCCCCGCCGCTGTCGAAAATCCGGATCATGATCCCATGCTCCAGAGGATTTACCATGGCCTCGACCAGGAAATATTTACCGTACACCATGAGCCCGAACCTGTTCGGGAGATTGATGACATAGCTGCGTATAACACACAGGAAGGACTTGCTCTGAGCACTGAGGAGATCACCTACCTTGAAAACCTCAGCCGTACCCTGGGAAGAGAACTCACTGACAGCGAGGTATTCGGATTCTCACAGGTAAACTCAGAACATTGCCGCCACAAGATCTTCAACGGCTCATTCATAATTGACGGCAGGGAACGTGACACTTCCCTCTTCGGGCTGATCAGGCGAACCACAAAGGAAAATCCCAATCATGTGGTCTCAGCATACAGGGACAACTGTGCCTTCCTTGACGGACCTGTTGCCGAACAGTTTGCTCCGGCAACACAGGATAAGTCTGACTGGTTCGGCGTCAGATACTTTCAGTCTGTACTTACTCTGAAGGCCGAAACCCACAACTTCCCCACCACCGTTGAGCCCTTCAACGGCGCTTCCACGGGCACGGGAGGTGAGATACGTGACCGTATAGCGGGTGGCAAGGGATCTCTCCCCATTGCCGGCACGGCAGTATACATGACCTCATATCCCAGGCCTGACGGTCCCAGGGTGTGGGAACGGTTCACCGAACCCCGCCAGTGGCTCTACCAGACCCCGGAAGAGATACTTATCAAGGCCTCCAACGGCGCAAGCGACTTCGGGAACAAGTTCGGCCAGCCGCTCATCTGCGGATCAGTGCTTACATTCGAGCACTTTGCCGGTATGAAGCGCTACGGATTTGACAAGGTGATCATGCTTGCCGGCGGAATCGGACTCGGCAGGAAGGAAGACAGCACAAAGGACACACCCGAAAAGGGAGATCTTATTGTGCTCCTCGGTGGCGACAATTACCGTATTGGCATGGGTGGCGGTGCGGTCTCGTCTGTTGACACGGGCGCCTATGACAGCGCCATAGAGCTGAATGCAGTCCAGCGCGCCAATCCCGAGATGCAGAAGAGAGTATATAATGCACTGAGGGCCATGGCTGAGAGTGACCATAACCCGGTGGTATCACTTCATGACCACGGCGCCGGCGGCCACCTCAACTGCCTCTCCGAGCTGGTTGAAGAGACCGGTGGAAGGATAGATATAAGCAAACTGCCGGTGGGTGACCCCACCCTCTCAGCACGGGAGATCATTGGCAATGAGTCGCAGGAACGGATGGGACTGGTCATCCGTCGCGCTGACATTGAAACCCTGACCTCGGTGGCACACCGTGAGCGGGCTCCCATCTACATCATCGGGGAGGTGACAGGAGATCATCAGTTCACATTCTATAACACTGTAACGGGAGAAAAACCCATAGACCTGCAGCTGAATGACTTTTTTGGCAAGCCGCCGCGCACCATCATGAATGACGCCACCCTGCAGAGTCTGCCCGGCGAACTCTCATATGACCCTTCAGACCCTGCCAGGTATCTTGATACTGTCCTTCAACTTGAGGAGGTGGCATGCAAGGATTGGCTGACAAACAAGGTTGACCGCTCGGTCACCGGCAGGATAGCCATGCAGCAATGCGCCGGAGAACTGCAACTGCCCCTTAATAACCTCGGAGCAATAACACTTGACTATCGCGGCCTGAACGGCATGGCCACCGCACTGGGCCACGCCCCGGCAGCAGGACTTGTCAGTGCCGCCGCCGGATCAGTGCTCTCAATAGCTGAAGCGCTTACCAATATCGTGTGGGCTCCCCTGCCTGACGGGCTAAGAAGCGTCTCGCTCTCAGCCAACTGGATGTGGCCATGCAAGAACCCCGGCGAGGATGCGCGACTCTATGATGCCGTTCAGGCGGCGAGCGACTTTGCCGTTGCACTGGGAATAAATATCCCCACCGGCAAGGACAGCCTCTCAATGACCCAGAAATACCCTGACGGTACGGTATATTCGCCAGGAACAGTCATTATCACAGCCGCTGCCGGTGTTGAGGATGTGAGACGCATTGTCAGCCCTGTGATACTGAATGACTCCTCAACTGCACTCATCTGGATAGACATGAGCGGTATGAAACATGAACTGGGCGGCTCTGCCTTCTGCCAGACACTTGGCACACTGGGCGACAGGGCACCGGGAGTGGCCGATCCAGAGCAATTCGCAGTCGCCTTCGAGACACTGCAGTTGCTCATTAAGGAGGGAAAGATAATTGCAGGGCATGATATCTCTGCCGGTGGCATGATAGTCACCCTGCTGGAGATGTGCTTCGCGAACAGCGAGGGAGGAATGGCTCTGAACCTTACTGAGATCGGCGAGACAGATACAGTGAAACTGCTCTTCAGCCAGAATCCCGGCGTGATCATCCAGGTGGAGAATGAGATTGAGACAGAAGAGCTTCTCTTTGAGAGAGGGATACGATTCGTGCCTGTAGGGCACCCTGTGAGTGAAAGAAAACTGTTCGTGACCAACGGTGAAATACATCATGAATTTGACATTGACAGCTGCAGATCACTGTGGTACAGGAGTTCATACCTGCTTGACCGCCGGCAGTGCGGGCCGGAGCTGGCAAAAGAGAGATATGAAAACCATGGCAGGAAAGCCCTTCACTTTGAAATGAATGACTTCAACGGCAGCTTCAGGGCACTGGGCATCACACCTGACCGGAAGAAAAAAACCGGAGTGAAGGCAGCAATAATAAGGGAGAAAGGCGTGAACGGCGACCGCGAGATGGCATATGCCCTCTGGCTTGCCGGATTTGATGTGAAGGATGTGCATATGACAGACCTTATCTCAGGAAGAGAAACACTTGAAGACCTTAATATGATAGTCTTCGTGGGAGGCTTTTCCAACTCTGACGTACTGGGGTCAGCAAAAGGCTGGGCTGGAGCTTTCCGCTACAATAAGAAAGCCCGGGAGGCACTTGACAGGTTCTATAAGAGGAATGACACCCTCTCTCTTGGCGTCTGCAATGGCTGCCAGCTCATGGCCGAACTGGGACTTATAGTGCCTGAACATGATGAGATGCCCCGTCTGGGCCACAATGCCTCACACAAGTTTGAATCAGACTTCCTGGGAGTGAAGATCACTGAGGAAAAATCAGTTATGCTCAACGGACTGAACCGGATGGAACTGGGAATATGGGTTGCGCATGGCGAAGGCCGGTTCATCCTGCCCTACCCGGAGGAGAGATACAACATCGTCATGAAATACAGCATGAGCAACTACCCTGCTAATCCCAACGGATCAATGTATGATGTTGCTGGTATCTGTTCGGCCGACGGCAGGCATCTTGCCATGATGCCCCATCTGGAAAGGGCATTCCTCCCCTGGCAGTGCGCTCACTACCCTGCTGACAGACGCAATGACGATGTCACTCCATGGATGAAGGCATTCGTCAATGCAAGAGAATGGATTGAAAAAAGGATGAAGCAGGCGCGTTAACCCTGCCGGACTTGCGTCAGTTAACCTTTGGCTTCAGTATCACTGAGCTGATAAGCGTATGTTTTTCCAGGCTCAGTTGTGACACATCAGATGAATGGGGCTCCACCCTGTCACTGATAACCTGTACCGGGTACTCACCGGGCTTGGGGAAGAAAACTGAACCCATATGCGCATCAGCCCTGTACCAGGGACTCTTTACGTTCAGGTCATCAGTAACTATCTCATCACCAACAGGCTTCTTTGTCAGCCTGGTCTCACCGGCAGTGATGATGACATCATCATTGAAACGAAGACTTGTGGTATCAATTGTCAGCGTGGAAAGCCATACATCATATCGCCCTGGCTTGTCAACCGTGAAGAACCATTCGGCAGTATTGTACTCAGGGTTGTCATCAACCTGAATAAGCTCAGCATCAGCAATACGCAACACAACACCCTCCTCGCGGTTATCACCGTTACCGGCCAAACCTTTCTCATCTGCTCCCCTGTTACCTCCATCATGACCGCATGATACAAAACCAATAACAGCTGCAAGAGCTAAAACAGTAAAAACATTAAAAAATCTTTTCATACTCCGACTAATAGTTTTCCAATTCCAAAACCTCAAAAACCATTCCAGAATTCATCCGGAATTTGCGGCCTCAAAGTAAATGGAAAATTCTGAGAATTAAAATACCATATCTTCAAATGATTACGTATAGCCAAAAAGTTATCAACCGGCACCGTTTGCCCTGACCGTTGCCCGTGCAGCTCTTCTCCTGGCTACTCTTGTTGCATGTGCGGGCAGGGCGGCAGCTACAAGCTCGGCAATATCGCTTACTTTAGTTTTTGTTGCTTGAACAAATGTCTTTTTGCATAGCGGGCAGGCCGTGATAAGCTCATCGGGCGATGTCATTGTCAGGGTGCGCGCCGCGTCGGCTGCAATCATGGCCCTCTTTCCTGATGAAAGGGTCAGATTGCCCAGGCTCCCTCCGCAGCAGAGTGACATGCTGCGCTCCTGCGAGGCCTCCTGCAGCTCGGCCACGTAGCTTATAACGGCCCTTGGCTCCTCATAGATGCCTGAACCCCGCCCAAGTTCACATGGATCATGATATACAACCTTCCTGTGCAGGTAACCAAGGCGCAGCGAACCCTCCTCAATCAGCAGGTTGATGAACTCTGAGTGATGCATAACTGTGGCTTCGAGATAATAGCTCTCCCTGAAGACCTTGTAGCAGATGGGGCATGATGTCACTAATATCTTTGCTCCCGACTTCCATATGATATCTGAGTTATGGTTTATCAGCTCTCTCGCCTCCCTGTTCCTGCCGGCAAGCATCAGCGGCCTGCCACAGCAGACGCCGCCCTTTTCATCCATGAACCTGTACTTCACCCCGGCACTCTCCATAATTCTCTTCATGGCTGCAATAACCGAAGGGGTAAGATGAGTCATGCAGCCGGCAAAAAAGAGCACCTCAGTCTTCTCCGGCTCTTCCCTGACAAGGTAACCGTATGACTGTGTCGGCACCTTATCAGTGACACTCCTCTTCCTCAAGACAGAGTACCTTTCATGCAGGCTCAGAGTCCTGTCCGCTCTCTCTCCCTGGCGCCTCTCTATCAACCTCATGGGTCCCAGCTCAATGCCTACGGGACAAACCTCCTCACACCTGCCGCACATGAGACAGTTGGCCGTAATGGCCGAGATCTCCCTGTCATTCCTCAGACCTTTGATAAAGTAGGCCGACTGGATATCATTGATGCCTGCAGCATAGCTCATCTGGCATACGCTGATGCATACCCCGCATGAGGAACAGGCGTGCGTCTGTACCTCGGTATATGAGGAGTGCCTGTCACCTGTGGTAATGCCCGAGTTGCGCATAAAGATAAGGAAGAGCTCCACGGGAATATGGAAGTATCTGGAGATAGGCAACATAAAGAAGAATGTTCCCAGCGAGAGGGAGTAAAGCCACCAGAACCAGGGAGCTATCTCCGCAGCAGGAAGGACTGATGCCAGAGCGCTGCCCAGGTTGCCTGTAAGAAAACTACCACTGCCGTGCGCACCACAGGTAAAGCTCTCTGCAAGCAGCCTGGAGGGGAAGATCAACCAGAGACTCGTCAGTGCCAGCCGGTCTGTCCATGTATGTTTCGTGGTCTTCTTCATCCCCATCATCCGGGGCGTGAATCTCTTTATCACAGCCAGTAACAGCCCTGACAGGATGAATGCAAGCAGAAAATCCATCCAGACATTGTAGATCCGAGCCAGCCCCTCTGCCCCGTGCTCCGGGTTGAACCACCTGAAGAAGATGGCATGCGACGGCGGATTCAGATGCTTCTCCCCGAAGAAATCGGCTTCGATGGTGCCAAATACAATCAGCAGGAACCAGCCGAAAGCCAGGCTCATATGCATATAACCCAGCACCGGATTCTTCCTGAAGATTTTCCGGTGTAACAGGCTTTCCATGAAGATTTCCTTCAGACTGTCCATGAATGGCCTTCCGAAGAAACCCCTCTGCAGGCGCAGCTTGTCTGGGCGTGATAGGTTGCGGAACCATGCAACGCTTCGCACCACGCTGTATATAAGGATGAAATACAACCCGAGATTAAATGGTATGACGAAGAGATCAGAGTTCATTCCTCTCCAGTTTTCTGATTGCTTCTGCAGCCACAGCCACCACATTGCGGGTATTGACCCCCCGGGGGCATACAAGCAGGCACTTGCCGCACAACATGCAGCGGGTCACCTCCTCGCGAAGAGGTTCTATCTCACCCCTTCTTATGTAGGTATTCATCCGTCTGAGATTGAATGACGTATGCTGGCCGGCCGTGCAGGCAGCAGTACACCCTCCGCAGGCAAAACAGAGCTTGAAACTGGGCTCCCTGATGGTGACATACTCTCTCACCTTCCTGTCAGAGGAGTCATAGTCTATCAGCCTGCTGCGGTTGATGACGAACCCGAACTTATTTACGCCTGCTGCACTCATCATCCCTTCAGATACCTTACCGTTTCAGCCACTGCTGCCCTGGCATGAGAGATGGTATCGGTTATGTTCATCGGCGCCGTACAGGTGCCGGCATAAAAGACACCCCTGATACCGCTCAGGTTATTGCCGTAATGATGGTCTCCCGACTCCAGGAACCTGTTGATACCCTGCCTGAAACCGGATGCTTCGGCAAGCTTCGCTCCTGCTTCAGCCATCTCCATCCCTACCATCAGCACCATGATGTCAAGCTCCATCTTGAGAGGCCTTCCGGCCAGTGTGTCCTCCACCTTGATTACCAGCCTGTTGTTAATATTGACCGATGCTTCTGATACCTTCCCCCTGATAAAGTTCACATTATGGAGCTCCTGCGACTCCCGGTAGAGTTCTTCATAATAAGGGCCATACATCCTCATATCCATGTAGAAGCAAAAGACCTCACATGAGGGCAGCATCTTTCTTATCTCTATCGCCTGCTTGACAGCTGTCACGCAGCATACCTTGGAGCAGTGGTTGTTATTGACCTTCTCGTCGCGCGAGCCCACGCAATGGATCAGCCCCACGCGTGACGGCAAGGTGCCGTCAGCTTTTTCCAGCCTGCCCCTGTTGAACATCGCCTCCAGATCAACCGAGGTGATTACATTGTCATAGATACCATAGCCATACTCCTCCTTACGGTGAACATCGAACAGGTCGAAACCGGTGGCTACAATTACTGCATCAGCCTCCTCCTCGGTCCCGCCCGAAAGGGTTACTCTCACTCCGCCCGGGTGATGCCTCACCTTTTCCACGGCAGTCCTTGTAATGATGTTAATGTTATGGTGGCCTGCCCTCTTCCTCAGGTAGCTCCTCACCTCATCCGCCGGCCTGCGGTCGGGGAAGAGGGCGTGCCACTGCAGGAGATGTCCGCCGGGATCATCACCCTTTTCCACCAGGGTGACCCTGTAACCCATCTCTGCCAGCGCGCCGGCGGCTTCCATGCCAGCCACACCGCCACCGGCAACAAGTACATGTTTGGGCACTGTTTTCATCCGTCAATCAGGTTTACGGGCTCAGGCAGCCTGGTGCCATCTTTTGCAAGGAAACGGCGTTCCGGGTCAGCCTTGATGCCCATCTTGCGGAGGAGAGGCAATGATTGCACATTGTGATACTGTAGTCCCAGCTCCCAGGGATCATAGCCCAGGACCAGGCCGGCAACCTCCTCGTAGGTGAGCACGGGAATGCCATGGCCGTCAGCACCATAGGTGATACCGTCAATCTCCTTTATTGTATACTGCCAGCGGTCCATAAACATGGTGCATCCCGGGCAGTTGGCTATAATCATATCGGGACGGTAGGGCTCCATCGACTCGAATTTCTTGCGTGAGGCAAAGAGCGAATAGCCCCTGTTGGCCTGTACCAGGTACTGTCTGAAACCAAAGCCGCAGCAGTGACGCCTTTCGGGGTAATCGATGATATCACCGCCCCACGACTCAACCATTCCTACAAGTACATGAGGGAACTCTGCCCCGCCGACACCATACTTCGGGAACATCTTCGAATAGTGGCAGCCGATGTGCTCCACCACCTTCAGCGGCTTGCCCGTGGCGGCGTCCACCAGATTGTACTTCGCCTTGCGCGCTATCTCTTCCCTGAACTTATAGATGATATCACTTGTGTGTGAGATGGTCTCGGGAACCTCGAAGGTGCGTCCGGCGGCTTTGTAAAGATCATTGCGCGTGCGCTCAAGTGTCTCCGGAAAGTGCTTCCATGTCTCAAGAATCTCGGAGTAAATGCCAAAAGAGGTAACGCATGAGATGGCAATATGCTTGTACCCCGCCTCGGTGGCGAGTGCGAAATGCCTGGCCACTACCGCCTGTATGGTTTCAAAGGGGACAACGTCGCCATGATAACCGATGCCCGTGCAGGTTGTATGCCGCGGGTCCTCATACACATCCTTGCCGAGGTCCTCGCGCAGTATCTTAAGGAAATATTGCTCCGAACCGGCAAAGAATGTCTGTCTGATGCATGACCTGACATAAAAGAAATGATCATCCGGTATCTCCTTCTGGTACTCGGCCCAGATGCGCTTCTTACCTTCCGGTTTCATAGACATCCCTCCTTACGTCTTCAGGTTCACACTGATGGCATCCGCTGTCGGCTGACACTACATGCCTGTAATATTCAAAATCACGACCTTCCTTTTTAAACTCCATTCCCATCTCCTCTGCCTTCTTCTCGGAGGCATCCTCTATGGCGTCATACAGATCCTGCCCGCCGGTCACTTCGAAGATGCTCTTCAGCTCACCAAGCACATCATCCGGGATGAGACGCGTGGGGCCTTCCTTGCCGTTGAGCTCACCGCCGAGGCGGGCCAGCGACGCGTCAAGATGATTGTAATAGTGTTCCCATGCAGGACCCTGCTCGGGATGTACCTCCGGATCCACATCGTAGGATACAATACAGTACCCGTATTTAAGCACGTTGTCGCCCACGGTACGCTTGACAGCAAACTGCTGCCTGCCTTTCTCTGACGAGGTGAAATAGCCCAGTTCCTGTGACAGTTTCCTCAGGGCCATGATCACCATCCCCGGGGTATTGCCCCTGGGACAGCGGGTCTTGCAGCTCATGCACTGGCCGCAGTACCAGATGGTCTCGCTCTTCAGTAACTCCCTGATTACATCATTGTTGCGTGTCTGAACGAGGTCCACTATCCTGCGCGGGTCATAATGATAATACTCGGCAGCTGGACAGATGGCAGTACAGATTCCGCAGTTCATGCAGGCTTTCAGTCCCTCCTCGAAACGGACATCCTGCATAAGTCTTGAATAGAGATCTTCCATAGTTTGATTTAGTGCCCTTTAGGGGAATGTCAAAATTAGTCAGGACTTTTGAGGTCAGGAACGGGCTAATTACCCAATTTTGGGGAGTATTTATACTTATGGATCAGGCAGTAAGACGGGGAGATTTGGGATTTGCGATATGCGATGTACGATGTGCTATTTGGGATTTGCGATATTGATGCCTCCGCTTCGCTCCGACAAGACTTTCAGACTCTCAGATACTCAGACACGGTGATTTTTTTTGGATTAGCCGAGGTGTGGGCCAAAATTTCTACCTTTATGCAAACGCCCGTAAAATGAAAAAAAAACTGACATCACTTCTGTTCATGGCCGGTCTCCTGGCCCTGCTGGCAACCACTTCATGCATTAATGACAACGTGATAACCTTCAGGTCTCTGCTGAAAGAAATGGCTGACCCGGAAGCCGTCACCCGCTTCCCAGATCCCGGATACCGGCTTGTGCAGTACAGCTCATATGACAGGCTCAGTATCCACCCTGACAGCGCCGGGTGGTTCGCAAATAACGATTATACCCACTTCATCAGGGAGGAGATGAATGAGGGCCGCCGCGAATTTGTCATGCTTGATGCCGAGGGTCCCGGAGCAATAGTACGCTGGTGGATGACATTCGGGAACGTTAATGCACTCAACTCATACATAAGGGTATATATCGATGGCCGGACCACCCCCGTGATAGAGGGCATGGCACCACAGCTGACAGGTGGAGGGATGCTTGCCCCCGAACCCCTGAGCACCTCCGTCTCGCCCCTGACAGAACCACAGCGAAGGGGCTATAACCTCTACCTCCCAATCCCTTTCTCTGAGAAATGTAAGATCACACTGGAAAACGACTCCATAAACATCAGCAATAAAAGTCGCTCTCCATCAATATATTACAACATCAATGCACGATTATACGAAAAAGGAACGAGGCTGGCATCCGCCAGGAGTGAGACGTTTGCCTCTGATTCGCTGGCTATCTCGGAATGTGGATCTTACCTTCTCACGGATGGAGACAGTTCAGGTAATGTCAAGGATGAGATGAAAAGATCCTCGGAAGGGACCTTTGCTCCCGGCGCGGAGTGCACTGTCAGTGTAACAGGAAATGGACTGGCAATCAGCAGCTTCTCCCTGTTCCTTTCTGCCAGGGACACAACAGCGGTACTGAAAGGGACAATCGTCCGAATGAGTTTTGACGGCAGGGAAACGGTAGAGGTACCAGGTGGCAACTTCTTCGGCACAGGTTATTCCTTATACAGTTACCGGACACTGTTCACCTCCGCGGACACTGACGGCCGTCTGATCAGCAACTGGCTTATGCCCTTTCGCGACAGTTGCAGGATAAGTATCCTCAATGAGACTTCAGACAGCGTGGCAATCAGGGCAGAAGTAACACTGACTCCCTACCGGTGGGATGGATCATCTATGCACTTCGGCGCATCATTCCGGTGTTATGACGGTTTCGAGACTGCAGGATCAGAGAACACGGGCGGCTCGGGTCTCCACTCAGATGTCAGTATAACACAGCTGAACGGCAAAGGGGTCTATGCCGGTGATGCCATTCTGATATTCAATACTGCCGATGCCTGGTGGGGCGAAGGTGACGAAAAGATATACGTTGACGGTGAGACCTTCCCCTCATCAATAGGCACGGGAACAGAGGACTATTTCGGATATGCATGGTGCCGCCCGGAGCGCTTTGATCATCCGCTGATAGCACAGCCTGAAGGATCAGGCAACTTCCATCCGGGCATGAGTGTGAACATGCGTTACCGTATCCTCGATGCTATCCCCTTCAATGAATCCCTGAAAGCCGATATAGAGATGTGGCACTGGGTAAAGACCACAGTCAGTTTCTCACTGACGTCATATTACTATATGGTGCCTGAATTGTAACCTGTAAATCAGAACACTGCACCGGAGCCGGACCGGTATTGTGACCGGCCTCAACCTGATACCATTGCAGATACTGCCTGCGGGAATAAGGAATATGTTATCTGCTCCGCTTCCTTTTACCGGGAGCGTACCGCAGCCATATGCCCGTAATGGTGAAAAGGATAAGCGACAGCCCGACAAATGAGGTATATATAAGTTTGAATATCTCGCCATCGAATCCCATCAGCTTATCTACGAGTGACATATCATGTATATCCTCTATCACATCAGATCTGCGGCGCTCACGATGCAGTAACTCTCCTGTGGCGGCATCAAGCTGGATGCCGTGATAGTGATGCGCAAACACAAATTTCACCATGCCGTAATCTGGCCTGATATCAATCCTGTCAAGCTCCTCGCTCAACCCCTCCCCTGCCGTCTCATGCATCCTAATAACAGCTATCGCTCTCAGTGAGTCAAGCGGTAGCCACGCTGCCATATCTGTTGTAGTTCCCTGGTATGAGTCGGGATGGAGATAGCCGTTGCTATTCTTTTTCCAGCCGAGCAGTATCCCCGTAACAGCCACAATAAGCAGTGCAACGGAAAGAAATGATGCAGTCAGACGATGAATCCGGCGTGCGGTTCTGATTAACCCGGTCTTCCCTGCCATGTCCCGGAACTGACTACCACCCTGGTCTGCGAAGTTTATCCTTTTCATTGATCGGATTGGCGTCAAGCACAAACATACCACGTCCGTGTGTGGCAATAATAATCATATTGTCCCTCGGGTGAACCTGCAGGTCATGTACGTAGGCAAAGGGCAGATCACCAAGCATATCCCACCTTCCTCCGCCGTCTTTGCTTATATATACTGACGCATCCGTACCCACATACAGAATATCTTCCTTCACCGGGTCCTCCCTGATGACATTAACAGGACCCACAGGGATGTTGCCTGAAATGTCAGTCCAGGTGTCACCAAAGTCAGTCGACTTCCATACATATACCTGAAAATCATCATCACGCCTTCCTGTCTGTGTCATGTAGACTGTACCCAGGTTGTATTTTGATGCCACAATACGAGACACCCACCTGACCGGAACGTTTTTCGGCTTCAGCTCGGTCCATACCTTTCCGCCGTCTTTTGTACGCCATATCCTGCCGTCATCAGTGCCGGCATAGAGCAGGCCTGCACGGAGAGGTGACTCATCAAGCGACTGGATGGTCTGGTAGCTTATGTCTCCCATCTTCTTCGGATCATTAAATGTCAGATCAGGGCTTATGAACTCCCATGTATTACCCTTGTCACGTGACATCATAACATACTGCATACCGTGATAGACGATGTCCGGGTTATGTGGCGAGAGCAGCGTGGGGGCTACCCACTGGCCCCTCAGCTTTGGTTCATCACTATACCTTACCGGCAGCAGGTCCTTGCGGCTGGCCGGGTAATTATCCACCTCCGCCCTGGCCAGTGCACCGTAGAAGGTACTGGAATAAATGGTATTGTTGTCACGTGGGTCCACTGCATGTGAGCTGCCTTCAGCCCCAAGGGTATTTGTGAACTCTACCGGCTGTACCCTGTCACGTCCACGCGCGAGGTCAACACTGCCGTAGAAACTGTGATGATCCTGTATTGATCCGAAGACCCTGAAGGGTACGCTGAAATCATATGCAATGTTGTAGAACTGTGCAAGCGGGAGTACATCAATGGGGTACTTCCATGTGGCGCCTTTGTCATACGAGATGGTCAAACCACCGTCCTGCACGTTGAGAAGGTAATCAGGATTGTTCGGGTCAATCCAGAGTCCGTGATGATCAACATGCGGGCCCCTCAACGGCTTGAAGGTAGCGCCCCCGTCAACCGACTGATGGAGTTGAATGCCCAGGGTGTAGATCGTATTCTCATCCTTCGGATCAACCCTGATCTGCCCGAAGACCCAGCCATATGTTCCCGAATGACGTTCCATGTAAATCTTAGTTTCCTCAGTCAGCCCGCTGACCTGCTTCCATGTTGCCCCGGCGTTATCAGAACGGTAAACAGCAGCTCCCTTGATGACATCCTGTTTCTGGCGGCCATATGAATCAAGCTCGCCGGGCTGTGCCTTGTAGGCTATCTCATAGTTGTCAAGCAGCAGGTAAAGTACATCGGGATTGGAGAGTGATATATCAATGCCAATGCGGCCACGGTGCCGGGGTGCTGGCAGGCCGCTGTTAATCTCCTCCCACTTTTTGCCGCCGTCAGTCGACTTCCACACACCGCAGTGACGTGTCTCCGGCCATGTGCGGGGATCATTCCACTTCATCCTCATGCGCTCCCATGTGGTTGCATACAGGGTGTTAGGATCACGCGGATCCAGCACCAGGTCAAAGACACCGGTGTTCTGGTTGACAGACAGGATCTTGGTCCAGGTTTTGCCGCCATCAACAGTCTTGTACAGGCCCCTCTCCTCGTTGGGGGTCCACTCATGACCGGGTGATGCTACATATACTATATCGGTATTGTCGGGATGAATCCTTATCCTCCCGATTGTATGGGTGTTCTCCAGCCCCTTGAGATTCCACGTTTTACCGCCGTCAGTGGTCTTGTAAACACCGCAGCCTGCATTGGAGCTACGGAAAATATTGGCTTCGCCCGTGCCAACCCATACCACGTCAGGATTCTTCGGATCAATTGCAATGTCACCTATCGAGGCTGTCGGCATCTCGTCAAACACCGGTTCAAAGGTTGTGCCTTCATTAATTGATTTCCATACGCCTCCAGTTGCGGAACCAACCCATATCATATGCTGTCCGCCCCGCGGAGAGATAGCTTCCACATCAGTACACCGGCCGCTGATGTTGGTCGGGCCGATATACTGCCAATGCATATCCTTATAGGGCGATGTCTCCCTCATTTCAGCCTGGGCGCTGAACATATTAACACGCTCTGTGCCTGTTAGCACGGACTGCTTTGCCTGAGCTGCTACATTTGAAGGCATCAAAGCCATCAGAAACATTGAGAGAAGTGTCAGATTAATTACGGATGTTCTTTTTGTCATCGTTGTTTGATAAGGTTAATAGAAAGAGTTAATACAATATCCTTTCAGCCTTCAGAAATCTGCTTCTATTGCACAGCCTCGCATACTGCTGCATACCGCCATGCCTTCATAAAGAGCCGTATGATAAACAGAGTCTGTGTTGCCAGGAAGAAAAGGAAGACCATTATGCCTTTATCCGGTGTGGCGGTGGATACAAACCAGAACATTGCCATGATGAATGCTGCATTGATAAGCAACACTGCCAGCACGGTGCCGTATGAAAGCCAGAATCTCTCCCTGAGCGCCCTGAAGCCTGCCCCCAATGCTCTGAAGGTCTTGTGTGACCCTGTGGCGGCTGTCCACCTGCGGGAGGCATCTGCTGCAAAGAGCCAGATAGGCATCCCGAGAACCCATAATACGTAAAGACTTTTCATGAGAATCCCTGACGGCGTTTGCGAACCTGTTATGGCCATGGTTATCATACCCGGCAGCCCGATCAGCACAAAAGTGAAGGCTCCGATGATAAGCATCATCAACAGTGCAATCTTGAGGTAAGGCATGAAATTGTTTGCCGATGCCCTGAGAAAATCGGACACCTTCTGCCTGCCCCATGCCATTGTGAACCCCCTGAAGAGACCACCGGCAAAGAATGTCATCAGGAAAAACCCTGCGATGGAAAGCAGAAAAGTTCCTGCAGAGGCTGAAGCCATCAGCGCCCCGAAAGGCTTGCCAATGTCTCCGGCAACACCAATATCAAACCCGTTATTGAGTTTTTCAACAATCATACTGCTGCCGAAGATCATATTGAGAAAAGCTCTCAGAGGAAAGCCTACAGCCAGAACAAGAATCAAAGTGGTTACCCATATAACAAGTATCTGTTTATATGACGAGGCCGCTTTCACGGCTCCATTCTTCAATGTATTGAAAAGAGTCATACCGGTAAATTTAAAGAGTAAATATTGAAATCATCATCTGCATAAGGAACATGAACTTGTTCATCATCCGTCTGGAAGTTGCTCTTGACGGCTCCAGCGTGTATGAATTGTTCAGCCGGTTGATATCCATGTCAATCTTGTCATAGGGATCAATCTTTGCCCAGACAACCTGCCCGACCCCGGTATACTCAATGTCCTTGTAGGCAGCGGTGCCATCCCAATTTTCCAGAACCTCATCGCCAGTGTCAAATCCTATCAGCACCTCAACGGGAAGTTTTACCTCGCCCAGCCGCTCAAGGCTTACCCTGGAGAGATACAGTGTATCACTGGACCGGTCACTTCGGGTATAGGTAACAGAATCACCGTTTACCACGCCGGAATAGCTTCTTATCCTGTTGCTGGTGATGCCTGACACCCTGTAATCGCATTCGCCCTGGCCATAAAGCACCTGGTTAAAGAACCAGTTCATGTCTTCGCCGAACCGGTTCCCGTGTTCGTTCTTCACCACATCATTGACAACAGCAATGAAATCCTGTCCCGAAGGATGCTTGAAAGCCCAGCGTCGATAATACTCCCTGAAAACATTGTCCATGGTTTCAGTGCCGATAATTCCCTCAAGTGTATGAAGCCATACTGCTGCTTTATTGTAGGACATCATGGAATAGGTGCCGTGAGGATACATCCACGAGGGCAGATCATTGGTAGCAATTGTGCGATTGGGTGATGTAACATAGCTGATCCTTCCCTGGTCAGCATCAGACATCTTGAGGAATGGAAGCCTCAGGAGCCCGTGGCCGTCGCCATAGTAATGGTCAACAATCCGTTGCTCCCAGTATGAATTTATGCCCTCGTCAACCCATGGTTCCTCAAACTCATTGCTTGCCAGCATTCCCATAAAATAGGAATGACCGAATTCATGTATTGTGACCATCTCCGCCATCTTCATAAATGAAGGGATAGCTCCGGCACCCATGGTTGTGAACAGAGTGGTGTACTCCATCCCTCCTGCACCTGCCCCGTTAAAAGGCGGATCTACAAAAGTAAGATGAGGCCATGGATAAGGTCCTACTCTCTCACCCAGATACTCAAGTGCATAAATGACAGCATCAAAATGATTGTCAGCCTTTGACAATCCCGTCTGACTCGTCAACAGAGTAATATCAACATGATTCCATGTCCTTGTAAGAACCTCGTAGCCCGGCCACGCAGTCCAGGCAAAATCAACAATATCCTCAGCCCTCCAGACAACCTTCTTGAGGCCGTCGCCAAGATCAACCTCCTCAATGAGCATTCCGCCCGAGCCTGTTTTAAACTCAGATGGCAGGGTAACTGACACATTGTAGACTGAATGATTTGAGTAAAATTCCGAGTTGGGATGAAACTGGTGACAGTTCCATCCGTCGGTCTCGCGCTGGCGCATGCCGGCCGTCTCATAAACCCCGAATTTCGGGAACCACTGCGCCACGAAGTGGAAGTCTTCGTCATAGCCTGTCCTCCGTATCGGGGAGGGCAGCTTCGAAACAAAATCCAGTTTCAGGACAAGAGTGTCCCCGGGAGCAACAGGCTCGGGTAAAGCAATCCTTAAAACTGTTTTGTCATGTTCATTTCCGTCATCAGGCGAAATATAGCCATACGAGCCGGAGAGATCGTTCCCCCTGCTGTCGCTCATTGAGCTGATCTTCACCCATCCCCATCCATCCTTGCCAGAGGCCGACCAGTTGCCTCTCGAAGCAAATGTGCTTTTATTGCTGCTGAAGGCATTGAGATACATGTGCATCATCGCCTCCCCTACCGGCATGGATGAGTTGTTAACCCACCACGCAGTCATCATGCCGCTGACAGTATGCTTTTCAGGATCAAGGGTAACATCTATATCATACCCTGTAACCCTGGCACTCAGAGGCTTGTCTAAAATAACCTGTCCGGCTGCCACCAGGGGCAGCAGACACATGAATACCGAAAAAAACTTTCTCATTACTGTCCGATTAATGAATAAATCCTTAAAAATAAGCCATATTTTCAACCCTTTGCTAACTTTGCACATATTTCTTTTTTTGTGCAATGACAAAGAGGGGTACACGGGAGATGATTGTTGATGTGGCGGCAGGCCTGTTCGCCACAATTGGTCTTCGTAGGACCACTATGGAGACAATAGCAGCGGCAGCCGGCCGTGGCAGGCGTACCGTATACATGTATTTCAAGAACAAGGCTGAGATATATGACGCAGTGGTTGAGATGGAGATAAAGAAAATTACGGGACCACTGGGCAGTCTGGTCAGATCAGATGATCCGCTATCTGTTATCCTGATCCGCTATGGCGAGGAGAGGGCAAGGAGGCTGAATGACCTTGCAGCCAGAAACCCACTGCTACTGAAAGATTTTGCGCAGGGGCACAGCAGGATAGAAAGGCTGAGGGACAGGCTGCACAGGTTAGAAATGAAGTTACTGACGCCACTGTTCAAAAGGCACGCTTCCGGGAGTATTGCACCCGGCAACCCCTCTCCCGAGGATTATGCCTCTCTCTTCCTTAATATTCTCAGGGGAAATGACAACCTGCTAACGAAAGCGAATGGCCTTAATGAAGCCCTCCGTCTCTCCTCCCTCTCCGCATGGTTGCTGCTCAGGGCACTTGAAGGAGGACATCCCGGGTCTGCCACACAGCCGGAATTCCACCTTGGCAAAGATATCAGCTGAGCGCGCGGTACTTCTTCATAACATCCCCTGAATTCATCATAAAGTCAATGTACTGTGCCCTTGTATAGGGAAGCTTGCTCTCCAACTTCCTCATTGACAGTTTGCCACGGAAACTGCCGAGGTCAGCATAACCATGACCATCCATCCATTTGCCGATCTCTTCGGTCATCGACTTGATCACTTCAATACCGTTTCGGTAGAGTGTGCTTACTACCTGTACAGCATCAGCTCCTCCAAGGATCATCTTGATGACATCATTGGCGGAGTAGATCCCTGTTGATGAACAGACAGATGCCTTGACATTTCCGTGAAGCATTCCCGTGAACCTCAGTGGTAATTTGTTGTCCTCACCGTTGCTCAGATTATAGGGCATGGTGTGCTTCTCTTCAAAAATGTCAATATCAGGCTGCAGCAGTCTGTTGAAGATGACCACTGCATCAGCTCCGGCTTTGTCGAGCTCAGAGATGAATTTCAGCGTGTTGGTGTAATATGGCGTCAGCTTCACTGCCACGGGCATCTTCACGGCAGCCTTTACTTTACTCAGTGTATCAATCTGCCGTTTCTCTATTGTCAGACGATCAATACCTGATTCATCGGGAAGTGAATAGAAGTTCAGTTCCAATCCGTCTACACCCGTTGCGGCTGCTTTCACGGCATACTCAACCCACACCTCGTCTGAGATTGCATTGAGGCTGGCAAAGAGGGGTACAGTCACAGTCTCCCTTGCTTTTCTCAGATTAAGGAGATAGTCGTCAGGCGACTCGGGTACCGACTCTGAGTTGGGGAAGAGGGTCACCTGTTCCGCATGACGGTGTTCATATTCGGTCTTAAGCTCATAAAGCTCAAGATTTTCCAGTTGCACCTGCTCTTCAAAGAGCGATTTGTAGACTATGGCTGCAACACCTGCCTCCTCCAGCTGACGCAGCTTGTGGAGGTCAGTTGACATATTGCTTGCTCCTGCAATAATAGGGTTCTTCAGTTCGATACCCATGTAACGTGTTCTCAGATCTGCCATGACGTTTATTTTTTATGTATAACAACAGGTTAAACAAAAAGTTCGTAGCACACAGACTTATAACGTATCCGGCTACGGTGACGAAAAACGGCCGGGGATGCCGGCCGTCAGTATACTCGAATTCCAGAATTTATTTTGCCTGGGCAAACTGCCCTTTTGTCACCCAGTGTACCACCTCGTCAGAGAGGGGCTTGACTGCAGGCTTCAGAAAGCCTACCAGGTTGCCGTTCTCGTCAATAAGGTATTTCTGAAAATTCCATGACACCTCTGAGTCGAGCACGCCGTTGGCATTCTTGCTTGTCAGCCACCTGTAGAGCGGGTGCATGTCATCTCCCTTGACTGAGATCTTTGCCATCATAGGGAATGTCACCCCGTACTTGCTATCGCAGAACTCCTTGATATCTTCATTGGTACCGGGCTCCTGGTTCATGAAATTATTTGCAGGAAAACCTATGATCACCACTTTGTTCTTATAGGCCTTGTGCAACAGCTCCAGGTCCTTGTATTGTGGCGTATGGCCGCATTTTGAAGCGGTATTCACTATCAGCACCTTTTTCCCTTTGAGTTCGGCAAAGCTAAACTGCTCCCCGTCTATGGTCTCAACGGTAAAATCGTAGAACGACTTCTGTGATAACGCCGGAGCAACTATCAGGGAGAAAATGGCTGCAATGATTATAACTCTCTTTTTCATCTGGTTTCTGTTTTCTACGAAATTAATAACAAACCTGGTGCCAAAGAGTTTTCCCTCTCATTTAAAAAATAGAGTCACTTATTTATAATTTGTCTAAATAAGCTTGGAAATGGGAATAATATGGTTTATCTTTAAGTGTTACTTCTGACGGAGACCGGGTTTACAGCTCCCGGTAATCCGTTCCTGTTCAGCGTCGACAGTAATCGGCAAAAGAGTCAGGCACAAAGCCGGGAACTGCATTTCTGCCTTCGTGCCAGTAAAGGAAATTTAACCAAATAAGGAGGTGTGAGATGAAAGAGATTATTAATCTTTTCGAAGCGAACAACTGGGAGGATGCACCTGAGTATTCAGGCGGCTCCAGGAAAAAGGTGCTGCACGACGAGAACGGCCTTAAGACGGTGCTTCTCAAGCTGCCCGGCAACTTCTACATGGCCCCGCATGCACACATTGTTGCCGAGCAGCATTTTGTGCTCAGGGGAGAGTATGTGAGTGAGGGCAAAACCTACAATGAAGGAACCTACAGGTATTTTGAGGCCCATGAGAATCATGGACCATTTGAGTCCAAAAACGGGGCTATAGTGCTGGTTATCTGGCATCCAAACGCCATGAGAAGTTAAGCAAGTCATAATTACGTAAATTAGGTTCGCTGCAGCCGTGAGTATTCCAGGTGATAGTGAGGCTTTTACTTTGTGCATATATAAATGCCATCACAGGCACAAACCTGGAAAGTAATCTTCTATTTTATTATTAAAACACCACAGTCATGGAAAAATATCTTGTCGCATCATCAGGTGATACTCTTGAATCTAAAGTATCTGGCAGATTTGGCCACTCCGGCTGGTTCCTGCTTATTGACCCGGTCACAATGAAGTATGAATCATTCGAGGGATTCAGTGTGGAGGAGGACCAGGAGATATCCAGGTTCATGGATGAGACCGTGAAGAAAGTGATCGTTGGCAACATCGGACCCGGAGCCTTCAACGAATTGATCTCATTCGGATGCAGGATCTACCTGTGCCGCAATATGGCCGTGCCGGAAGCGATTAAGAAGGTAAAGAACGGCGAGATAAAACCGCTTAAAGAACCTACACTCAAATCAAGTATTCACTCCGCACTCAAGACAGGTTATAACTACGGTGGACACGGGGAACGAATAAATCCTGGTGGTAAAGGATCAGAATTGCCCGGCAGGGGGATGAACAGGGGAACAGGCAGAGGACTCGGCCGCCTCAGAGGAAACAAAAGATCTGCCGGAAGAGAGACTAATTTAAGGCGTGGAACGTTAAGAACGAGATAGCAACAATACAATATGGAGATACTGCCGGATAGAAAAGATGTGGACGACCTGACCGAATGGTTCACAGTATTCACGAATACATCAGAAGAAGAGAGTGAAGCTCTGCGTCTAAATTTTGAAATTAAGAGAGAACACACTAAAAGGGTTGTTGAAGAGATAACTTATATTGGAAATGCGTTCGGGCTGAGCCAGATGGAACTGAACATGGCTGAAATCATCGCTCTGCTGCATGATATAGGCCGCTTTGAACAGTACAGGAACTATGGAACCTTCTCGGATCACAGGTCTGAGAACCACGCTGAGCTGAGCCTGAAGATCATGAAAGAAAGAAACATCCTACATCCCCTTGCACCTGATGTCCGTGAGCTCATTTATTGCTCCGTAAGGTACCATAACAGGCCTTCCCTCCCAGTCACTGAGACTGCAAGATGCCTCTTCTGGTCAAAACTTCTGCGCGATGCTGACAAACTTGATATATGGAGAGTGGTAACCGACTATTATCACAGAAGCAACGGCGAACGCAACGTGGCACTTGAGCTGGAACTGCCTGACACTCCCGGCATTTCAAGTGCGGTGTTTGAGACACTGATGAAGGGCGAGATAGTTAATATGCGGGACGTCAGAAACTTAAATGACATCAAACTGCTACAGGCAGGGTGGATCTATGATATTAACTTCGAACCTTCAATATCCCGGGTCAGGGAACGCAGGTACATTGACCTCCTTAAGGAGGTTCTTCCGGAAACAGATGAGGTCAGGATGATTTTTGACAACATTACTTCCTTTATGGGCAATCACAACTAACGTACGGTCAATATAATCCATGTCACCACCCGGCAGTAACCCGGTGATCTCAGATAAACAGCCTGACTTGAATAATTACTAATGTTAGCATAACCACCGGGCACCTCAGAGAATTTCGTAGCTGCTTACAGGCATCGGGAAGTTCAGCCTGTTGAGTATCCGTTCCAGGATTATCCCCTGATTCTGGTCATATGTATATCCAAGGGTTGCCCTTACTCCGTATGAAATGAAGTTGACAGCCCTGTCAAGAGCCACCGGCAGACTGTCGCCCTGAAGCATGGCTCCTGTCAGCACACTGGTGAAACAGTCGCCTGTGCCGGGAAAATCGGCCGGCACATAATCTATCGGCACTCTCCAGAACCGGTTCTCTCTCCTGTTATATGCCATAACTGAGAATCTCTTGCACTCCCCCGTTTGCGGCACGCTGGTGATCACCACAACCCCTGGTCCTGCTTCAGAGAGCCGCAGCAGCCACTCCTTCATCTTTACTTCCCCTGTCTCTTCCGGGTAAGACTCTCCCAGGAGCAGAGCCGCCTCCGTAAGATTCGGAGTGATGATGTCAGCCTTCCTGATCAGCCTTCGCATCTCTGCTACCATCTCCTTATTGACAGAGCTGTAAAGCATGCCATTGTCGCCCAGCACCGGATCTGTCACCACCATCGACTGGTCGCGGCAGAGAGTATCTATCACCTCTTCCACTATGCTGACCTGCCTGTGTGATCCGAGGAACCCGCTGTAAACGGCATCAAAGGCAATGCCGAGTTGCTTCCAGTGCTCAATGATGGGCTTCATCTGGTCTGTGAGATCGGTAAAATGAAAACCTTCATAACGGCTGTGTGATGAGAGGACAGCAGTAGGAAGGGAACAGACCTTCACTCCCATGGTTGACAGAATCGGAATGACCACCGAGAGTGAGGTTCGTCCTACCCCCGACAGGTCATGTACTGCAGCCAGCTGCCTGACAGGTGATTGTGCAGACATTTCCATTGTTTCTCCTTATTTTTTAGGCAAAATAAACAAACTTGCGCCCCGATTGAACCTGATAACAGGCAAATTACCTCCTGAAACGCCTCATGTAATAGTTGTGGTTGCCGTATGCAACTCTCCTGAGAAGCTCCTCGTCTATCATCATCTCCAGTGTCTCTTCACTCTCATTGCTTCTGGCAAGCAGTTCGGTAACAGCATCCTCCCTCATGGGATGAACAGCTGTGATAGCAAGAATGTCTTCCCTGAACATGCCGGTTGAAGAGAACTCATTCCCTTCATAACCCGTCAGCAGTTCAACATTTTCCACCTGCTGTGCGAAGGCGTGATAGGCCTCCAGCACCCGGTCCTCATCGGCTGGCATAACGCCACTGTAGGCGGGAGGACGCGTGGGTATTGAGATATAGGCAGTGTGTGGGTTGATCAGGCGGACTATCCCGGCAGTATTATTTATCTCATCATGTGAATCATTTATATCCTTTACCAGCATCGTTTCAGTGACAAGCTTCCCCCAGTAAAGCCCTGAAAAGGTCATTATTCCATCCCTGATCTTATCTATTTCAAGGGTCCTGTGTGGAATATTGAGTCTCTTCCATGTCTCCCTGCTGAAGGTATCAGCCTTGACAGAAACATAATCGGCTTTCATCAGCTCGTCTCTTACCTCCTGCATATGCAGCAGTGAGCTGTTTGTTATGACAGCCACCGGGACCCCCAGCGCTTTCAGCCTGTCAATCAGCACCCCGAGGTTTATGTCAAGCGTTGGCTCGCCGTCGGGAACTATGGTTACATAATCAGGGAAATCGGCCGTACCACGGGTTTTGTCAAGCAGCTCCCTGACTTCATCGGCAAGCATCTCAGGATCAAAGAATACCTGCCGTTCCGCCTGCATCCTTATTCCTTTTCCCAGCTGGCAATACCTGCATGAGTAACTGCATACCTTGAAAGGTATATTATTTACTCCCAGGCTCTTGCCCAGTCTTCGCGAAGGCACCGGCCCGAATACTCTGCGTTCTGTCTCTTCCATTGGTTATTCTCCTGTTACGTTATAGTGATTTCTGGTTTCCTGTTGCTCTCTGCAGTGTCAATTGCCCTTGTATCTAATAGCAATTCAGGAACAGACACCAGTACTTTACATCTTTTTTGAACTTGATGAGTTGAAATTCATGTTCATCGCGAACTCAACTGTAAAATTATCATCATTAGATAACTCGATGTAGTTCGTCCTTAATGCTGTCTCTCCAGTCCACCCGGCAAACTGCTTCGATTTGAGGTACAGCAGGGCGCCTATCCCTGCACTGTTGCCCACAGGGAATATTCTGCCCTCCAGTTCCGAAGGCAGCAGTCCGATCCTAAGTGCGGACCTGATACTGATATAGTTGCCGAAACCGCCGGCGAGATAGAGCGCATCTATATCGCTGAATGTCAGTCCTCGACGGTCCAGCAGCAATTTCATCCCTGAATAGATAGCTGATTTTGCAAGCTGTATCTCCCTGACGTCCTTCTGATTAACATATACCCTGCCGTCACCGCTTATACTGAAATCGCCCGACATGTACCCTGTTTCATCTACAACACCGTTCTCCACGAGGTAAGCTGCAGCGTCAATGATGCCTGATCCGCATATGCCTGCCGGTCTGCCATTGCCTATGACACGATATCTGCCGGGTCCGGTGAATGAAGAGACGGCGCCGTTGCGGGCACTCATGCCGCAGGTGATGTTTGCTCCCTCAAATGCCGGTCCTGCAGCTGCGGCACAGGCATCTATCCCCTCTTCCGTCACCAGTGCTATCTCGCCGTTGGTGCCGATATCAACAAAAAGATACCTCCTGCTTCTTACGTTAAGCGCTGACAGTCCTGCCACTATATCAGCTCCTACAAAAGCCGAGACGCAGGGCAGCGTTATCACCTCAGCATTGCTGTTGACCTTAAGGCCAGTTTCTCTTCCTCTCCTTAACTGGGTAGTGATGAAGCGAGGCGTGAAGGGAGCCTGGGCGATTGACACCGGATCTTCTCCGAGTAACAGGTGAAGCATGGTGGTATTGCCGGCAAAGACGACCCTTACTATTGACTCGGTGGAGATGTTGTGGCCGGCGGCAAACATCTCCATTTCACGGTTAAAGTGAGAAACTATGGACTGCTGCAGTTCGTTCAGTCCTCCGGAATTCAGCTGGCAATAGTTAATCCTGGAGATGACATCAGCTCCGTATGCCCTCTGAGGATTCATAAACGATGATATTTTTTCGGTTCTGCCCGTGACCAGGTCCAGTAAATAGAGCACCACTGTTGTTGTACCCAGGTCCACTGCCACGCCAAAGGGGTTCATAACGTGGCTGCCCCCGGGAGCGACGAGTGGCTGTGTGTTCTCAGGGGCGGCGGGTTCTGCCTGTATATCCTTGCTTTCCGGAGGAACCGGGGTGGCGGGGTTGGATGTGGTGGCGGCATTGGCAAAGACGGGAAAAGGATCGGTATCCATCGGCAGATCATGCAGGAATTCGGTCTGGTTGCTAAGTATCTGTTCCTCATCCCTGCCGGGCAGTATAACCTCTATATCCTTATCGGGGTAGTAGTTACAGGAGATGACTGTGCCTTCCCCTCCTACTTCCACGGTGCATTTGTTGCAGGTTCCCCTCCCGCCGCAGGGTGCATAGATATCATACCCGTTGATGCGAAGTGCTTCAAGCAGTGAAAGGCCGTCGGTCACCTTGAGGGTTTTCTTCTCGTTATCGTCTGTTACTTTTATATTTATCATACGGGTTTGCTGCTATGGTCTCCCGCAAAAAGGTCAGCATTATCAGTAAATATTGCGAAATCTATGAAAAGAGAACCAACAATTACCATCATCAGGCCGCTCTTTTAATCAAAAATAGACACATTCCCTCAAATGAACAAATGTTCATTTCAAAAGATTTTATGAGGGAAAGAATTTTTTTATATTTTTGCACGCCGGTTGACGATGCAAAGTTTTTATACAGTATTATTGCCGTGAGCCTGGAGCAGGGAAAAATTCCCCTGGTGCCAAGCAAAGAAGGTTGGGTTCATATAAATATTGATTTTCGGGGTATAGCGCAGTCCGGTTAGCGCATCTGGTTTGGGACCAGAGGGCCGCAAGTTCGAATCTTGCTACCCCGACATAAGAAAAAGCCTCCCTCTGCGAATAGCAGAGGAGGTTTTCTTTTTTCTGGTGCGACCAAAGCTTGCTTTGAGGAGCATCTGAAAAAAGAAAGGCTGAAACGAGCGCAGCGAGTGAGAGGCTTTTCTTATAGTCACCTCCAAAAAGTGATCACTCCCCCGACACGCCAGTGTCGGGGGAGTAATCACAAAACTGCAACCGCCTGCCTCTCGGATTTATATCCTAGTGCCCCAGCATTTTATTCACGGTGAACCTTATTCTTTCATCTGTAGCACCCTCTGCATACCCTTTAATAATCTCCCTGATTATACGCTCCTGATCAAGAATGAAAAAAACCGGATAGGACCCGATGGAGTAATTATTAAGCACCTCCTTGTCTGCCTGCAGGAACGTGTAATCAATCTGGTTCCGGTTCATGTAATTTCTGAGAGAATTCAGGTTTGTGCTGGTGCACTCTATTGCCACAAGAGCAAAATCATCTTTCCCGTATTCTTTGTTTATTTCCTTAAGGAATGGGATTGAAGCCCTGCATGGCCCGCAAGTGACACTTGTGAACTGTATCAGAACAACCCTTGAAGATAAATCTGCCAGCGGGATAGTTTGATTATCAGCTGACTGCAGTGCCCACCCGGGGGCTTTACTGTTTAACAGGGCACTCTTCTCTTCATCTGCCCTTTTGTAACCGTACTGCCTTATCTCATAGTCAGGAGGGAAGAAATCTGCAGCCCTGAAGTCATTGATATCAAGCTTGTTAAACTCGGGATCCAGAGATGTCGAAACAGAGATGTCATGTGACATCTCGCGCCTGACCTTATATGGCAGATCCGTCTCCTTATCTATCCACAGTTCATAAATTGAGGTGTTGTCGCCATAGTCATACGGTGAAGGAGGCATATGGACGGCTTTTCCGAAGAACTCAACCTGCTCATCCTCATGTATAGTCAGACGCACAAACACATCCCTCTCCCGCTCTTCCATCTTAAGGGCAATACTGTCACCAGTAGTGATGGCATAATTGATTATGCTCGTCACATAGTTATAGAAAGGCGCACTTAATGGCCTGAAAGGTAGCGGTCTCACCCTGAAACTGTCAATCATTATGCCCTTATGTTCGTCATAGAAAGTTGCCCGCATCTGACCATCATAACAAAAAGATGCCTTCGATCTTGTCAGAGAATCAAGTACAACAAAGCTTGACCCTATTGCAGTGTCAGACGGATTCCTGTACTCCCTGTAAAATCGCCAGAATACAAAGGAAGCTGCGGTATCACCGGGACTCCATGCCTCACCAAACTCGTAGTAAGATGCTGTCTCTATCTGGCTGAGGTTATCGAGTACCGTGTTCAGGTACTCTTTTGAAGTGTAGTCCTTGCCGCACGAGCCAAGCAGCAGCATTAACACTGCAAAGCTGTAAATTTGTCTTCTGATCATGGTAATTCTGCTATTATATTAAACGTCTTACTTATTCAGTATGAACTGCTTTTTATCTCCTTCTCTGAGCAAAACTGAAAACTGCCCTTTTTCCACCTGTCTCCGGTACTCAGCGACACAATCAGTTAGTGATTTCATTGATCAGTTTGTCTTTTGATATGTAAATCCGCACTCAAGGCAGAACATCCGGTGAATGCAAAGTGTGGCTCCGCACTGCGGGCACGTTCTTCTTTCAGTCTCGAAAGCCAGGAACCGGTCCATCCCCTTCTCCTTTATCATGGAAAGATTATCAAAGAAACTCGTGCCATACCTGGTTCTGTATCTTTTATCGAGGTTCTTTAATCTCCGGCACGGATATTTCGGACAATCATAGCAGAATTTTGACTCCGTCTGTTTAAGCATATCACAGTTTATCACTATGCAACCACTGCAATATGAGGGCTTCGAATCAGCATCGCTCCTGCACCCCGGACAGTGATTCTCTGTCCTCATGTATCCAAGGCATGATCCGCAGTTCATGCCGCACGGGGCTATCATCTCCTTTCCGAACACGATTGCTGTGTTGTATTTTTTCTTTTCAGACGACTTCCTCATTGCCTTTCTGTTTCAGAGCGGTCAGGGACAACAGGCACAAAGGTATACTGTTTGTGACTTCTTTGAGTGATCCGTTATCACTTCGCCGGGAAGTCAGAACCTCACAAGCCAAAAAAACAGATGACAGGCACAAGCTCAAATCAGCGATCCATAATGAACGCAGGACGTTTCGCCAGGCCGGCGCAAATATTTCCCGCCCAATTACTCATACCTCAACGCGTCGGCCGGATTTCTGCTGGCAATCCTGTAATAATTTACTGCTGCAACCAACGCTACCAAAATCAATATTGAAAGGCTGCACAGAACAAACAGCCACCAGCTGAGAGGCACCTTTACCGCAAAATTCTGCATCCACTTGTTTACCGTAAACCATACACCGATCAGGCCCGCCAGAACAGAAGGAATGGCTACATAACCGAGCCCGAGAATAAAAATCCTTAGGATATCTGACATCGTGGCACCGTTAATCTTGCGTATGGCCAGCTCTTTCCGGTGCCTGGTTGCCTCGTTCGTTGTATAACCCAGCAACCCGATAATTGTAATGAGCAGGATAACAACATTCCCGGCCATCAGAGCATTACGAAACCCCCTCTGTTCTCTGTAATTGTTCTGAAGCTCTTCCTCCAGGCTGATGACAAGGGCATCTCTGTGAGGCATTCCCAGGTTCATCACCTCAGTTATCTTCTTTTTGATACCTGCTTCTGACCCCTCGCTTACTTTCACCAGAATCTTGAACGGAGATGCAGGATTGTCAATTTTAGTCTGCAATACCCTCTCTTCAGGCAGATAGAAAAAGACTGCAGGCCGCAGATCGGGTTCAGCCATTGACTTAATAATGAAATCAGGGAAGACACCGCGTACGGTTGTTGAGCCATGCTCGGTTATCTCAAGCTGTTTCCCCACAACCCCGTCATTCCAGCCATTATTGATCTTCAGAAGCTCTGCTCCCTTTTCACTTATAATCACATCATTGACCGCAGCATTCTCAGGAGAAAAATCCAGGCCCTCCGAAACCCTGATGTTAAGGATTGAAAGATAGTTTTCATCAGCCTCGTAGAAGTCAGCCAGGTTGAACATTTCCCTCTGTCCGTCCGGAGACCGCACATTGTTTCCCGATGCACCGTCGACGGGCAGCCCGTAACCCAGACCCGCTTTTTCCACTTCAGGTATCGACCTTAGTTCATTCAGTACAGTTGAAACCTTGCCGGGCTCCATGCCCACTGTTGAGCTGTAATAAACCCCCTCCGTCCTGTACCCGTGATCAGCATTCTTCATCCTGCTGAACTGCATGGTGACGATGATCATCAGGGTCAGGATAAACGATGATCCTGCGAACTGGATGGCGAGGAGTGCCAGTTTCCATTTGTTGCTCCTAAGCCTGTACGACCGGAAAACGGTTGCCACCGGGATGCGAGCGAAAAACCTCCCGGGAAGATAACCGGTAATGACCACCAGTACCGACACTACTGCCATCAACGGCCAGACAACAAATGGATTCAATGCAGCCAGTATACTGTGCTGGAGCTGCGATTCAACCACAGGCTTCAGCGCTGCTATGATGAGCAGGGCCATGGTTACGGAGATAATGAACAACACCAGGGTCTCTGTGAAAATCATCTGCTGCAGTCTCCCCGTCTGAGCACCAAAAGTCTTATGGATGGCAGATGACTTGGCCCGGTTTACCAGTGCACTAAGTGTCAGAAGGATATAGTTCATGAGCGAAACAAACAGTACGGCAAGGGCTATTGTGCCGAGAATGATGATCATATCCCTTGCATTATCGGCATAAATCCTTCTGATGGGCAGGAACGAGTATTTCAGGATCATGCCTCCCTGCTCCTCTTCAAGCCGCACAATGTCCTGGTGCACCTCCTGCATCTTCCTGACAGCCGGTGCCAGGCTTTCAGGAGTAACTCCCGGCTCCAGCTTTACGCAGGTATAGTACCGGTCATTGCCCAGCCAGTTCGATGTTCCGTCCCACATGAAATGCTTCGTTGAAACCATCGAAATGAGCACATCAAAGTGATAATTTGTATTCTCAGGCAGGTCTTCAAAGACGCCTGCTATTGTCAGTTTCTTATCGGGAAACCTCTTCAGCGTTATTACCTTTCCGATAACCTCTCCTCCAATTGCTTCAGCAATTTTCCCCGAGACCATGCAGGCCATGGGTGTTTTTAATATCTCGCCGGGGGTTCCGCTTACAACCGGACGGGGCAGAACATCAAAAAGAAATTCATCGGCCAGAGAGACGTCCGCTTCGTAGCTGTTCAGGTTTTCGGTATAGAAGACATTCTTGCCTATTGAGTTCAGGCGACAGGCTTTTTCAATGCCCGGCACGTCTGCCTTAAGACCGGGACCGATGGCACCACTGACCCTCGGGTAACTCATCAGATTCTCCGATGTCTTGTCAGGCTTGAAGTTTTCATGTACAACAAAAATGCGTCCGGCATCAGGATAAAAACTGTCATAGCTGTAATAATAAAATACTTCAGCCAGGAGGATGATCCCGAAAGCCAGTCCTGCAGCCAGGGAAATGATACGTGTAACAGTGTATTCTCCCTTTCGGAACAAGGGACGAATTGCCAGTTTGAATCGGTTCATGAAAAAGTGTTTCTACAGGTTACTCTTAGAAAGAGACCTGAATATTTCCCTATCGCTGCATTCCTTCATGAATTCAATAAATAATGCCTGGCAGGGAGAAACGGAACCTGCTATTTTGCCAAGAAGAGGCCGATTGGCAGCGCAACTACAAGAATCAGAGCGTAAAAGGACAAGATTACAATGGTGAATATTCCCATGAACCTGGAAATAATGGATTTGCAGGTCCGTACATATAGCAGGACAGATCCGGCTGATAATTTCGCAGAGCGAAGTAACCGTGCCGGTTGTCAGTTCATAAATGTGGTTGAGGCAAAAGTCCTTCTGATCCCTTTTCTATATTCCACTGAAGGATATCCGAAAATGACAATCACACCTTCCCTGCTGGCATATTTTATTCCGTGCTTTTTCCTGAACTTCCTTCCTCTCCCTCCATACTGGATCATAGGATGCACCGCTCCCAGCATGCAGGTGCCAAGTCCGAGTGATTCACCGGCATACATTGCTGTGGTTGCAGCCACAATCGGGTCTGCGGGATCTGTAAAAGGCGAGCCGTAAAAATACATCGCAAGAGGGGCATCATAGGTTACCACATTCACCCCCTTCTTCATCATCCCTGTGAAAATATCGAACATCGGTTTCACAAATCCCCTGAACATCTCGTCATTGGCCTTTCCCCAGAACGGGCGCATCAGCGCCAGGAACCAAGGCGAAACGAACCACCGCATCCTGTCAAGGAAATTACAGAAATCGACAGCGAACTGCCTGTTTTTTTCCTTACTGTCCAGTACCAGAACATTGACATCTGACGGCGGCAATCCCATCGGAGAGGTTACGGCTGCATCCAGTATTTTCTGAATAATTTCATGCTCTACGGCTCTGTCAGCAAATTCCCTGATACTCCTGCGTCTCTTGAAGAGACTTAGCAATTGACTGTAATCAGCAGCGACAGAGTCAGCGGGCAGTTCGAACAGGTCGTCCGGGCAGATTGTTCTGCCGGTTATCTGAATTGCCCCGGCCGGGCAGATGGCCATGCAATGGCCGCAGCCGATGCATCCGAATGCGGGATTGTCACTAAGGTCAGCCTTCCCGTCCCTGAGAACGATACTGAAATCCTTGCACACCTCAACGCATTCGCCGCAACCGATGCATAAATCCCTGTCAATTCTGATGTTACCTTTTTCTTTTGCTCTTGATGTAGGAATCGCCATGATTCTGTATTTATGAACCGAATTTCTGATCAGTAATATAGTTCAGTTCCATCCTATCTTGATTGTTAATGAAGTTCACAAGGAATTGCCAGGATATCGAAGAAGCTCAATTTTATTGTTTTATTCACTCTACAGGAACCGTATATGCTTCTCACATGCATCAACCAGTTTACTCAGCCTGGAGATTCTGGTTGCCTCCTGTCTTGCACTCATAATCCAGTATATCTTGGTCTTTTGATATGACGGCGCCTGCTTTACAAAAAAGTCCCATGCAACCTGGTTGGATTTAAACAATCTCTCAGAAATATCATCGAGTTTAGCGGCTTCTTTCTCAAAACTGTATATGGGTGATTTTGTGTCTTTACGATTATTATACACCTGAAGTCCGGGTTCTTTCATGAGTCCTTTCTTTCTGAGCTCCTCCACTTTTTTGATATTGACTTTGCTCCAGATACTTGCAGGTTTGCGAGGCGTAAAACGAATACAATATCTTTCTTCATCAATCGATCTGCGAATTCCGTCTATCCATCCAAAGCAGATTGCCTGGTCAACAGATTGTGACCATGTCAGGGAAGGCTTGCCTGTCCTTACTTTATAGTAACCAACAATGATTTCGGATTCCTTGTCATGGTTCTTCTTAAGCCATTTTCTGAATTCATTCTGATCCTTAAAATATACTGGTTTCATTTTAACAGATGGGTAAAAAGAAGTCAAAGCCATTTGTGCTATTCGCTGATTGTGAGAGTCAATATCAAGCCCTGTTTTTAATCCCGGACCTTCACCATCAGGATAGCCTTGCCATCATCATTTTTAATCCGTTTGACTCTTGCAGAGAGGATATCTTCAGGTTTAGTGGCTGCCAGTTTCTTGTATGTCTCCAGGTTCCATTCATACTGTACTCTGTTTAACTTCAATGCTGTCTGTGGATGATAATACATCCAGTTGTCTGTCAGATCCAGTAATTTTTTTGCTCCGGGATTTACTGAATCCCTGGTAAATATTCTAATTATCCCATAATTATTAAACTCTCCCACTGAATCAAAAATTGAGTCCGCTTGAACTGATATTGAGTCTATATCCTCAGGTTTGAGAAAATCTCTTACAATTACGTTGGGGACTCTGATCCCGTCAATTATTATTACCGGCTCAGGCCTTGAAGGCGGCAGGCCCGGTCCTATTCTTATCTCCTTCTTCTGGCCAAAAGAAGTCATTGACATTAATGCGAAGAACAGTACAGAAAGATATTTGATTTTCATACTCCGGTTATTATTCTGAAATTGGTTTGTCAGATGTATAAGAAAGCTTGACAGAGCCTCTGATTAGTTTCAGATTTGAAGTGCAACAAAAACAATGCCGGACAAACCTTGAGTCATACCGGGTGCAAGTCAATAAGTTAAAAATTATCGTTAATTCTATTGTTCGCGTCCGGTGTTGTGTTAATATTTTGTCTTTTCGCCTTTCTCTTTCGATTTAAAGAAGGAAACGTTCTTGTAAGGTTCTCCGGAAACAACCTTAACTGTATTTATTATTGAAATTACAGCATTAAACACGCAGATCAGAATCAACGGGATTGGCACATGTGCCCTCCAGTAGATCCACAGCCCGGCAAGGATGCCAACCCAGACCATCAGCTGAAAACTGACAGCATCACGGTAATGAACAGAAATACCCTTTACAGTGTCTCTTTTCTTGTGCCATATAATGACAGTCGGGAAGATAAGGGGGATTATGCCACTGAAGTGCAGCAGTCCCAACCAGGTTCTGTCATTAGCCTGCTGTATTTCCTGCTCTTCATCAGGTTCATTCTCTATGAAGAGAGAATAATCCACTTCGAGAGCCCTGGCAATCATCTGCAGGGTATAAGCTCGGGGATCCACTTCTCCGTTCTCAATCCGCTGAATAGTCCTTGAACTGACTTCTGTCTTGTCAGCAAGCTCCTCCTGGGTCATCCCCTTCTTAAGCCGTAATTCCTTAATAAGTTTACCTGTTTCCATTTTTAATTTTTGATCCAAATTTCAGGATGATCAGGGTAACAGTCCAACTACAAGGATACGACATTTACACGACATTTGGCTCTCAAATCATTGTCAGATTACCAGTTACGGGTATTAATACCAAAACCCAATCGAAAAGTAAATTTTTCATCGAGATAAGGATTGCCAAATACCCAGCCTGTGAAATTCCTCATGCTGAAATGCGAATCCGTAAGGCAGTTTGATGGCAAGATAATCAGTGCCGAGGGCTGCAATATTTGCCACAAGGCGGTTAAGGAGATATTTCCTGGTGGTATTGGGCTTATGCCTGCTTCCCGTTCTGCTTTTCGCACTCCTGCTTTAAAAGGGCGAGCCAGTTGTGCATACCCTTCTCCAGGTTTCTGTTGAGCGACTTCCTCAGGAGGACTGCAAGGAATCCTTCCATACTCTCCTCCACCGTGACAATTGTTTGTCCGCTTGTCTCCATCAATATCCAATTATGTACAGCGAACAGTCCAACTGCCTTGCCCGTCCAGCCGAAGTAATTGAACGGTTCCGCGGTATGTATTGTTGAGAGAATGTTTGCACCCCCGGATTTCCATTCAAATGTTGACCCTGGTTTCATATCTCCGTGAAGGACCGATTTGCTGATGTCTGTCTGCCAGGTTGTCCAATTGCTGATGTCCGTCAGAACTGCCCATACCTTTTCTTTGCCAGCGTTGACAGTCACTGTCTTGCTGCATTTTACCAGTGCATTGTGGGTGATGTTTTTCATTGTTGCACTGTTTATTCAGGCAACCCTGTTGTTATTGCCTGACTTATTATTATTTGATCTGATATCAGGTCCTCAGTGTTCCTCTTGTTGTCATAAAAATTCATTCTGCCTGCTGATCAGACAGGTCGTATAGTATTATACAGTGAGATAACACTTCAAAGGAATGATAGTTCTGGTTTATGGATATTTTTAATATTTCGTCCGGAGGCAGCTGCCCCGGTTACTTTTGTCCGGTATGCTTTTTAAGATAAACAATCCTTAATACCGGATTATCATCTTGATTCAGATCATCCACAAAGGTTTTAAGTCTTTCTTTCATCTCAGGATATTTCGCTTCTACCTTATCTGAGGACTCCTTGCTGTTTTTTTCCTTAAAACTAATAGCATCTTCATCAATAAGCCATATATCACCGCTTCTATTGTTATAGTACGGGAAGTAACTATCACCTCCGTCCAGATCATTTATAAATCCCTTATCAGCATCTACAGCCATCGATCTTGTGGAACCGCTGATCTTATTGTATTCAAAAATATAGTTCTCAGTGCCTCTGGTAACTCTCAGAAAAGCTCTGTCATAAGTTTCAAGAATAAGACCCCAGATTGATGCTTTGTTCGAAGCCCCGGATTCTCTAAAAAAATAATCCTCAATGCTTTGTTTGTGAGGGATGCTTCCCCAGTTGATAATATATCCTTTGAATATTGATTGTGAGTCTATCTCGTAAATTGTATCCCCTGGTGGCATAAGCACGATCCTGTTTCCAAAGAATGTAATAGATGGAGCCATTGACACCACATTTCCCGCGTCGGCTTCCGAGATGTCAGAATTTTTTAAAGGATGATCAATCAGTCTGATTGGATTACCTTTTAAGTCAAAAAGTCCGGCTGAACTGTTAATGAAATCTGTGAAATAGTCTTTCATAAAAGACCCTATATAATAGAATGTGCACAGAAAGACAGAATCAGGAAGACTCCTGAAATCAAACAGTGCTCTGGAAACCGGGAAATCGATGGTCTTTAAATAGTTACCATCTGATTCAAATTCCAGGTAACTATCCATGGCACCTCTGAAGACAATTATTCTATCACCATCGGGAGTTGTTGTAAAAACACTTCCCGGCAAATACTCTTTTGGTCCTCTTCCGATGTTTCCAAAGGAATTAAGAAATTCCCCGGTCATATCAAACCGCATAATAAGGCCGTCAGAACTTCTCCTTAAATATATATGCTCATCAGCCATTTGGATTTTCCCGATGTCGCCAATTACCACTTGTTTATCTTTCGAAAGAACAACGTATTTAATACTGTCTGCTATTTCACTCAGTTTGATTTCTGCAGGATTATTGAATCCTTCATTCATATCAATTACATGTGGGTACGGTTTTACCACATCCATATCTGTGTTCCGGGCTGTTTTCTTATTTGTACAGCGCAATGCCGGCAAAATGATGAAGAATACAACCATTATGAGTCTCAGAAATCTTAATGATCTTGCTATGTACATTATCTGGATTGTTTGGATTACAATAAGCAGCTGACATTCGGTGTCATTTCATAGCTCCATGCATATATCATGCATTTTCGGGTATGCTGATAAACAATGTTATATCCTTCACCACCTATTCCCCAGGCGTTGCCACCTCACGGATTTCCACACTTGTATTTTGTCCGTTTAGAATGGGACATTTTTCAGCAATTCCGGTTGCCTCGTCAAGGTTTTCAGCCAAAACAATGATGTAGCCTGCAATGGAATTATTATCACAGATGAGTGGAGTCTCAAGAACCTGCTTGCCTGCTTTTAGAACCCGGCCCTGTCGCGAAAAATGGTTCCCGCCATCGGCCAGCCGGTCGTTTAAGGCAATTTTATCTATCCACTCCATCCATTGTTGCATATAGGTTTCCTTTTGCTCTTTTGAAGGTTGAGCAGCTTTGGTTGTGATGTCCATTCGGAATATCAATACGAACTCTTTCATCATTTTATCTGATTCGTTGTTTTACGGTTCTATTCCTCCACATGGTTAAGGTTATTCCCATAAAAATCATTTTCATTAGCCAGTCTCCGGCATGTATGGCGCCTAATTGCCAATGCAAATTGTCCCAGAGAATGATGCCTGCCATTCCAATAGCATGAAATGCAAGCCATAAAAGCAACACCAGCTTCGTTGTATTTCTCAGGTCAGTGAGATTTAGCCGGAGTATTAAGTTATCCGGGATGATAAATCCGGATCCTCTTTCAAAGGGGGTCCGACAACAATCATCTCATGGTCGGAAAATGTCTTTCTGATAAGTTCATCATCAGGAGGAGCAGTCCATGAATCTGTTGTTTCGAAAAAGCCTTCCATCTTGCCGGCTGGTGAGTATGAAACCAGCACCCTGGCTTTCTCAGTCAACTGAATAAAGGCATGCTGGATGTTCCTTGGCAGGAATATAGTGTCTCCGGCACTTAAATAATACCTGGCCTGATCAACCTGGAACTGGTATTCTCCTTCGAGTATGTAGAAATACTCATCCTGATACGGATGAACGTGCAGCGGAGGACCACCCCTGGAAGCAGCTCCTGTCTGCTCGAAAACTGCCAGATTACCGTTTGTATCTTCTGATGATATCTTCAAGTCGAGAACATTCAGGGTTACCCCTTTCATTTTCAGATGTCGTCCCGATCTAGATTCGCCGGCCTTAATCCTGAACCCCTTCTGAATATCCTGAAATGTATCTCCAGCTTTGGCAACAAAGGGAGCAAAGAGGGTTGAAATAGCGGTTAGAATAAATCTTCCACGTCTCATATCTCTCCTGAGCTTTCTCAGAAGAACAAATCATTTTGTCATTTGTTCGGGCCAGAGGGAGAGACAGCTCATTTTCTAACAATCAGAGGTATGTAGTGTTAGTCAAAACCGCCATAGGTAGATTGATAATACCATTTTTGTTAATCGTATTCACTAATGGGCATTAGATAAATTAAACTGTTCTTTGAAATTATGAAATAATC
>CAZVLJ010000019.1:0-38987 GCA_964627825.1 uncultured Rikenella sp.
GGCAGTAGGCAGTAGGCAGTAGGCAGTAGGCAGTAGGCAGTAGGCAGTAGGCAGTGGGCAGTAGGCAGTGGGCAGTGGGCAGTGGGCAGTGGTTGTAAATGGCCGTAGGCCATAAAGATCTGTAGAACAGATGGATATATAGCGAAGATGGTTGTAGACCATCAAGAATTATAGATGTGCGATTGTCGATTATGGCTGTAGGCCATAAAGAATTGTAACAGGAGCAATAGTAATAATTCAAACTTCCCAGGAGAGGATAAAGTATTATAACATAAATCAGAACATATCATGGCTTATAATCTACGTAACCGCAGTTTTCTGAAGCTGCTTGATTTCACCCCGGAGGAGATCAGATTCCTCCTGGATCTTTCCTTTAATCTTAAGAAGGCAAAATATGCCGGCACCGAGCAGCAGAAGCTAAAGGGAAAGAACATTGCACTTATATTTGAGAAGACCTCTACCCGCACCCGATGTGCTTTTGAGGTAGCCGCTTTCGATCAGGGTGCGCACGTCACCTATCTCGGACCCTCAGGATCACAGATAGGTCACAAGGAGTCGATGAAAGACACTGCCAGGGTTCTCGGTCGGATGTATGACGGGATTGAATATCGCGGCCACGGACAGGATATTGTTGAGGAGCTGGCAGCTTATGCTGGTGTTCCTGTATGGAACGGTCTGACCAATGAGTTTCACCCCACCCAGATTCTGGCCGACTTCATGACAATGATGGAGCACAGCGACAAGCCAATTAGTAATATCAGCTTCTGTTATATGGGGGATGCGCGCAACAATATGGGCAATTCACTGATGGTGGGCGCTGCCAAGATGGGTATGGATTTCCGTGCTGCGGCACCGAAGGCATGCCAGCCGGCGGATGACCTGGTGAAACAGTGTCGTGAGATTGCTGCCGAGACCGGAGCGAAGATCACCCTTACTGATGACGTTGCGGAAGCGGTTAAGGGGGTCGACTTCCTTTATACAGACGTGTGGGTCTCAATGGGTGAACCCGAGTCAGTATGGGAAGAGAGGATCAGTCTGCTGAAACCATACCAGGTCAACGCTGATGCAATAAGGCTCACGGACAATCCAAATGTCAAGTTTCTGCACTGCCTGCCTGCATTCCACAACAGGGAGACCAAAGTCGGAGAGGAGATCTTCAAAAAATATGGTCTTGACGGTATGGAGGTGACGGAGGATGTGTTTGAGTCACGGCATTCAATAGTCTTTGATGAGGCGGAGAACCGCATGCATACAATCAAGGCGGTTATGGTGGCCACACTTGGTGAGTAAGGGGTATTTGCGATTTGCGATGTTCGATTGCGATTACGATTTGCGATTTGTGCGGGAATCGGCAATCTAGACTATGAGTGCCCTGACGAAATAGAAGGTCATCAGCAGGGCAGCGGCCAGCTTCAGTCCTACGCCTGTCAGGAATCCGAGCAGGCTGCCGAAACCGGCCTTCAGTGCATATTTGATATCATCCTTGAATATCAATTCACCAACCACGGCGCCGATAAATGGTCCGACAATTATCCCCACCGGTCCGAGAAAGAGTCCTATAATCAGTCCCACCGTGGCGCCTCTCATTCCGTATTTGGAGCCACCAAACTGTCGGGTGCCCCAGATTGGTACAATATAATCTATTACAGTCACCACCACGGCCACTATGCCCAGGATAATGAACAGGTTCTTGCTGATATCCGCGAAGCGTGTGAAATGCAGGGCTACCAGTCCCAGGTAGGTTAGAGGTGGTCCGGGAAGGACTGGCAGCAGGCATCCTGCTATGCCAATGATCATCAGAACAATGGCAAGAGCCAATAAGAAATAATCCATCTAATCAGGCTGTTTTACTCTTAAATGCCGGGCAGGCTTATTTTGTGCCCAGTTCATCAAAATCAACATCGGAGAATTCGGCAGCAGGGACTTCTGTGACATCTTCATCAGGTTCGCTGACACTGTCTGCAAGGGAGCGGACCATCTCCCCGTTGCCTGCAAATTCCACTGCTTCGCGAAGACCTTCTGTAAACTTTTCAAAATCCTCCTTATAGAGAAAGATCTTATGTTTCTCATAGAACATCTTCCCCTCTTTCCCCATTCTTTTCTTGCTCTCTGTGATTGTCAGGTAAAGGTCTTCATGACGCGTTGACTTGACGTCAAAAAAGTATGTCCTTTTACCTGCCCTTACAATTTTTGTGAATACCTCCTCCTTGTCACTTCTCTCATTCTGGACTTCAATTCTTCCTTTCTCGTCTTCCATCAGTAGCGAATGTTTTAGGGTTTCAACCGGTTAGCATGGTCAAATGTAATAATTATTTTTTCATCTCAAAATGGAGCACCCAAATTGTGATACTTTTTTGGCATTGTCATTTTATTGGTAACCGTTTTTTATAACTTTGCTGCCTGAAAAAAAGGAGTTCTTTAAATGATAAGCCGAAGACAACTCAGGATAAAGGCGCTGGCTGTGCTCTATGCCTGCAACAGGAAGGAGCTCGATGACCTCGAGTCTGCAGAACAGGAGCTGATGTTAAGTATCAGAAAGAGCTACGACCTCTATCATTATCTCCTTCTTCTGCTGATTGCACTCTCTGACCTTGCCCGTGATAAGCTGGTGCTGTCAGGGATGAAGAAAATGCCCTCGGCGGAAGACCTCAACCCGAACAGGCGTTTTGCTGACAACAGGGTCATTGCGCAGTTGCGTGACAATGATCAGCTTCGCAGGTATGCGCAAGCCACCCCGGCATTATGGACAAAAAAGGACAGGCTCAACAGCATGAAAGCGCTGGATCGCTGGCTGTCGACGCAGGGCCTATCATGGGATGGTTATCCGGAGGTGGTCAGAATAGTCTTCAGGGAGATAACCCAATGGGAGGTGTACAAAGCCTATATGAATTCTGATGATGACAGCTATCGTGCAGATCAAAAGTTCATCAGGGAGCTTGTCACAAAGCTTTTCCCCGCATCGGAAGACCTGTCTCTCTGCCTTGAGGAACAGTCGGTCTACTGGAATGATGATCTGCCCTTTGTGACCGTCATGATCCGCAATACGGCAGGTAAGTTCAGGGAGAAGGATTCAGGAAGTTCCATGGTCATCCCGTCGCTCTTCACCAATGAGGAAGATGAGCAGTTTGTCAGGGTTCTGCTTCGGAAGACCCTGCTTAAAAGTGAAAAAAACAGTGCGATGATTGATGCCCACACCACCAACTGGGAGGTGGAGCGGATAGCGCTTATGGACAAGCTGGTGATGCAACTGGCAATAACGGAGCTGGTTGAGTTTCCCGAGGTACCGGTGAAGGTGACCCTGAATGAATATATTGAAATAGCAAAGGATTATTGCACCGCCAAAAGCAGTACTTTTGTGAACGGCATACTGGACAAGATCGTTAAGGAGATGAGGGCCAGCGGCACTATGATAAAGTCGGGCAGAGGACTTATAGGAGAGCAAATCTGAAAGTATCAGAGTGGGGAAAATTATTGCGTATATAATGAACAAGAGATTGATCATAAATCTTATGGCTGTGCTGACCTTGGCGGGAGTACTGACCTCTTCATGCGGCAGAACGAATGCTGGCGCAGCAAAGTATATGCCGTCAGATACCACAGGAACGGCAATACTTACTTTCAAATCACCCGACCATGACTTTGGCAAGGTCAATGCCGGGGAGAAGGTGGGGTGCATCTTTACCTATACAAACTCCGGAGATGCCGACCTGGTAATTACCTCCGCCACCGCCAGCTGCGGATGCACGGTGCCCAAATTTGACAAAAAGCCCGTTCCTCCAGGTGGTTCCGGTACAATAGAGGTGATCTTTGATACCTCCGGAAGAGAGGGTATGCAGACAAAAACTGTTGTAGTTCAGTCAAATGCAGAGAATAATTTAGTTATTTTGCGTATTATTGCCGATATAATGAAAAATGGCAAGTAATATCCCTTCAGGATCAACTTTATCATAAATTAAACAGAAACAAATATTTGTAAATACAATAACAAACAACGACACACATGACAACACTAGCATCGATCTATCTGCAGGCCGCGCAATCGCAGGGCAGTCCCAATCTTATAACCGGTCTTCTTCCTCTTATTCTGGTATTTGTGGTGTTTTATTTTTTCATGATCAGACCACAGATGAAGAAGCAGAAGGAACTGGCAAATTATCGTAGTTCCATTGGCAAGGGAGACAAGGTAATAACCACCGGAGGAATTTACGGCAAAGTTGTTGATGTTGCTGACAATGTAATTACAATTGAGATTGCCAATGACGTGAGGATCAAGGTTGACAAGAATGCCATCCTCAGAGATCCGTCGGATGTGGCTGCCAGGCAGTAATTGAAGCTTTTGGAGATTCAGACAATGACTGAAGACAAACAAAAAAAATCAGAAAAGTTTTTGCACAGGGAGTTGCCTCTCTTTGCCTTTTTTCTGCTTCTCTCGTTTGTCTTCTGGTATCTTAACGAGCTGAGCAAGGAGTTACAGGGCACCATCAACTACCCTGTGAGGTATATCAATCCGCCTAAGGACCGCATTGTTACAGGGGATCTGCCGGAAAAGCTTGAAATGGATCTGCGTGGTCCCGGGTACTCCATCCTAAAGGTGAAGCTATCGGGCAGCAGGGCTCCTGTGGTGATAGACTTTTCAAGGGTCACTCCCCGAAGAATCCCGGGTACCATACCCAGGTATTATCTTGTCACCTCAGGATTGATCAACAGCTTCTCAAAACAGCTGCATGCTGATTTTGACATCCTGTCAATTCAACCGGATACTCTTTTCTTCGGGTATGACAAGCTGGTAACCAGGATGCTTCCGGTAATACCTGATTTGCATGTGGAGTTGGCGGAGGGGAGGAAGGTCATAATAGTGACCGAGCCTGACAGTATAAGTGTCACCGGTCCGCAGCATGTGCTGGATACTATCGAAGGTATAGCGACAAAATATCGGGCTTTCAGGCGCATGAACGATAATTTTACATCGAAAGTGCCGCTTGAATATCCTGATTACCTTCAGACCACACAGAAGAGGGTGAGGGTGGAGGTGACTGTCAAGGACAAGCAATCGTCATTCTTCGGAGTGAAGCAATCCACGGGGGACTAACCATTTCAGTCATGGCAAGAAGACTGGGAGTCACCGGCGGAATAGGCAGCGGAAAAACAACCGTTTGCAGGATCTTCAGGGTTCTGGGTATACCTGTGTTTGTTGCCGACGTGGTGGCAAGGGATCTGATGGATAACAGTGCAGATGTCCGGTCAGAGATCAATCTGATTGCCGGTAGTGATCTCTATGCATCAGGCATGCTGGACAGGAAGGAGCTTGCCCGCCTGATATTCAACAGGCCCGATCTGCTCAGGCGTGTGAATGCTGCAGTCCATCCATCCGTTCTCAGACTCTTTGATGAATGGGCGGAAAGAGAGAAGGTCCCATATGTGATTATGGAATCTGCCATACTCTTCGAGGCAGGGGCTGACTCGCTCGTTGACAGGGTGGTGACCATTTCCGCACCGGTGGAAGAACGCATAGCCAGGGTAATGGGGCGCAATGATCTGACACGGGAGGAGGTGATCAGAAGGATCAATAACCAGCTTGAGGATGAGGAGCGGGAAGAACAATCGCACTATATAATCAACAACTCTGACAACGAAATGATCATCCCGGAGATTCTGAAAGTTCATGAAGATATGCTCCGTCTTGCAGAAAAGGGAAGGTAATGGGTAAGTTTGCCAAATGGATAGGCGGAGGCCTTGGATTTGTCTTTGGGGGGCCGATAGGAGCGCTTCTCGGCTTCTTTATCGGATCAGTGGTTGACGGTACCTCCGTGACATGGCAGCAGCAAACCGGCGACAGGAGGGTTTACCGTACCACTCCGGGCGATTTCGGGATGAGTCTGATAGTGCTTATTGCCGCAGTCATGAAGGCTGACGGCAAGGTGCTGAAGTCAGAGCTGGATTACGTTAAGCGCTTTTTTGTATCTCAGTTCGGCTCTGACACCGCACAGGAGGCTCTTCAGATGCTGAGAGACCTGCTGAAGCAGGAAATACCTCTGCGCGATGTATGCAACCAGATAAGGTATAACATGGATTACCCTTCGAGGCTCCAGCTCATACATATTCTGTACAATATTTCGGCTGCCGACAACCGGTTCGAGACCGCGGAGACAAACCTCATAAAGACTATTGCCGGTTATCTTGGCATTTCCCCAGGTGATTACGAATCGATTCGAAATATGTTTATCCCGGCAACTGATGCCGCTTACCGGGTCCTGGAGGTGGATCGCTCCGCCACGGATGAAGAGCTCAAGACAGCGTACAGGAAGATGGCGCTCAAATACCATCCGGATAAGGTGAGCCACCTGGGAGAGGAGTTCAGGAAAACGGCGGAAGAGAAGTTCAAGGCGGTAAACGAAGCATGGGAAAAAATCAAGAAGGAACGTAATATTGTCTGATAATGATCTATAATACAATTACTAACAACTAATTTTATAAAAATGAATCTGAAAGATATTCTCTCTATCTCCGGAGAAAGCACATTGTTTAAGTTCATCGCACAGGGCAAGAATGCAGTCATAGTTGAGAACCTTGAAACAGGCAGGCGTTTCAGCGCCGGCGCTACAGCCAAGGTAAGCGCCCTGGACGAGATCTCGATCTTCACAACCGGAGAGGATATGCTTCTCTCTGAATTGATGGATGTGATCTTTAATAAGGAAGATGGAGGAGAGGCGCCGTCACACAAGAAGCCGGATGCCGACCTGAAGAAATATTTCGCGGGGGTATTGCCTGAGTATGACCGTGACAGGGTATACACCTCTGATATAAAAAAGGTGCTGCACTGGTACAATCTCCTCCATAAGCTGAACATGCTGGTTAAGGAAGAGGAGAAGCCTGAAGAGAAGGCAGAGGGTTCTGAGACAGTTGATGAAGTATCACCCGAAGCTGTAGCTGGTGATAAGGCTGACAAAGAACCAGCCAACGCTCCCAAACCCCGTAAAGCTTCTGCCCCAAAGGGTGGCAAGGCAAAACCGGCAGAAGAAAAATAGCATGGCTGTCACCAACTTCGGAGGTGAAGAGGTTGTTTACGGATATGATGAGTCACAGATCATCATAGTGCCGGTACCATATGATGCCACCAGCACTTACATCCGTGGTGCCGACAGGGGACCGGCTGCCATCCTTGAGGCATCACCTGCCCTCGAGTTCTATGATATAGAAACAGGATCTGAAGCCCACCTGAAGGGTATTCACACCATGGCCCCGCTGGATTGCGCTGATGATCCTTCCGAAGTCACCGGGGCCGTTTACCGGACTGTCTCCCGCATCCTTGGTGAAAACCGTTTCCCAGTGGTGATAGGAGGGAACCATACTGTCAGTATAGGCGCCTTTCGTGCTGCAGCCGAGGCTTTTGACAATTTTTCCATCCTGCAGCTTGATGCCCATTCCGACCTCAGACAGGAATATGAAGGATCACACCTTAACCATGCCTGTGCAGCAGCAAGAGCCAGGGAGTACGCACCATTGGTACAGGTGGGAATCCGAAGCATGGCAGCCGAAGAACTTCCCTTTGTGGACAGGGAGAGGATCTTCTACGCACATGAACTGTATCTGAATAAATCTCTGTACAACAAGGCGTTGGATCAATTATCAGGGAATGTTTACATTACGCTTGACCTTGATGTGTTCGATCCTTCGGTGATGCCTTCCACAGGTACACCGGAGCCTGGTGGACCTGACTATCGTGAGCTGATGGTCTTCCTCCGTGATGTATTCACCAACAGAAACGTCATTGGCTTTGATGTGGTCGAGCTCTGTCCCTCAGACAGCAACAAGGCTCCTGATTTCATGGCTGCAAGAGTCATCTACCAGATGCTGAGTTACAAATATAGCAGGCAGTTACGGTGAACCGGGCACACCCGGGTGCCGGACAAAAAACTGAATTACAGGTTCCAGTTTACAATGGCTTGTCAAACTGCTTGGCCTCCTCCCAGATCTCATTCATCTCGTCAAGAGTCAGATCACGTAATGACCGACCCCTTGCCAGAGTCTTCTTTTCCAGGTAGTTGAACCGGCTGATGAATTTCCTGTTGGTCTTCTCCAGGGCTGATTCCGGGTCTATCTCGTAGAGACGTGCGGCATTGATGAGTGAGAAGAAGAGGTCACCCAGCTCAGACTCTATATCCACCTGTTTTCCTGAGGTTATCTCCTGCTTCAGTTCGTTGAGTTCCTCGGTTACCTTGTCCCAGATCTCTTCACGTGATTCCCAGTCGAATCCCACGCCTCTTACCTTTTCCTGTATCCTGTTAGCCTTGACTGTTGCCGGCAGTGATGAAGGGACGCCGGAGAGCACCGGCTTGTACCCGGCATGCTCATTCATCTTCAGTTGCTCCCAGTTTTCCTCTACCTCGCGTGCGCCCCTGGTAACACTCACATCACCGAACACGTGGGGGTGGCGGTATGTCAGCTTGCTGTTAATGCTTTCCAGAACATCTCCCATATCGAATACTCCTTTCTCCGACCCGATCTTTGCATAGAAGGCAATGTGCAGCATCAGGTCGCCCAGCTCTTTCCTTATAGCGTCACTGTCATCCTGCAGTATGGCATCTGCCAGTTCATAAGTCTCTTCTATTGTCAGTTTTCTCAGAGTCTGGTTTGTCTGTTTCATATCCCACGGGCATTTCTCCCTGAGTTCATCCATAATATCCAGCAGCCTGGTAAATTCTCTTAACGTTTTCTCTCTCATTTAGTTACTGTTTAAAAAGACCGTTGCCTTCACGGCTCTGGGTGCGTACCTCCACTCTTACAGCGTCTCCTGTCTCAACAGCGAAGAGCTGGCACAGGTTGGCTCCGTTTATGGAGAGTTCAAGCAGGTCAAGGGTGTTGAAGCGTGTGACTATCTCTCCAACGGGTTCATCACTGTAATGCCTGCTTATCCTTTCGGTATAATAGTTATTGCTTTTAATAATTATCCTGAAATCCTTTCCCTCAAATACCCTGAAGAAGACTTCGCGGGTAATGTTGGTAATGGCATTTCCGTAAGAGTCGATGAAGATAACACTGCCAATAATCACATTGCGGTCAATTGTAGCCCGCAGGGGCACCTTTTCAGAGAGTGATGAGATCTTTTGTCCCAGGCTCTCCGGGGGTTTGCCGCTGATCAGGGCTGCAGCCGCCCTGACGAACAGTGTGATCTCATCATCATTTCCACTGTTATGCAGGCTGATGATCAGGTCAGGTGCAGCGTTGAGTATGAGATTAAACATGCCGTTATTTGCTCCGATGAACCAATGGTTATGGGATCTTACAAGCAGGTGGGGGTGTGCTCCTGAGCCTTCGCTGCTGATGAATATGAGGTGTATGGTCTCTTCCGGATAGTGGCTGTAAGTGTTCCTGACCACGAACGCCCCGTGCATAATATTGAGAGGGGGAATGGCTGTTGCATTATTGACAACAATAGCTCCCGGACAGGCTGAAGAGAGTTTTCCCTTTACTATCCCGTTGAAGACATCATCCTCCCTCCACTCGGTGGTAAGCGTGATCAGTGGCATCCTAAATTTGTTACAGCAAAGATAATCTTCTGCAAAAAATAAACTTACTTTGCGGAATAACTGATGAATAAATACGACAGGAATCATAAGGAACAGAAGGAGGACCCGTCAGAAAGGCCGGCAGAAGGGAAGTTGATAACCGAACGTGTCATCGCGCTTGATGAGATAGACCCGGTGGTCATGCTGGGGTCCAACAACCGGTTACTGGACCAGATACGGGGTTATTACCCGAAGATACGCATCATTGCAAGGGGAAATGAGCTGAAATGCATCGGTGAGCCTGATGAGGTGTCAGTTTTCAGCGACAGGATGACGGAGCTGATTGACTATTACAGGAAGTATAACCGTCTTGACGAGGGAGACCTTGAGAGACTTCTTCTGGATGATGATCATATGCGGTCCGCTGCCAGTGGCGACTTCGAGGGTGCCCTGGTATTTGGCACAAACGGGAAGCCGGTGAGGGCACGTACAATCAACCAGCTTCAGCTGGTAAAGGAATACAGCTCAAATGACCTGATCATCGCCGAAGGACCTGCAGGCACAGGCAAGACCTATACTGCCATTGCACTGGCCGTGAGGGCGTTGAAGAATCATGAGGTAAAAAAGATCGTTCTGACGCGGCCTGCTGTTGAAGCCGGTGAGAGGCTGGGCTTTCTTCCCGGTGACATGAGGGACAAGCTTGATCCCTATCTTCAGCCGCTTTATGATGCCCTTAATGATATGATACCCTTCCGCAAACTTGAGCAGTGGATTGAGGATGGAACAGTACAGATAGCTCCGCTGGCATTCATGCGCGGCCGTACGCTGGAGAGCTGCTTTGTCATACTGGATGAAGCACAGAACGCAACGGTAAGCCAGCTCAAGATGTTCCTTACCAGGATGGGTGTCAGCAGCAAATTCATTCTGACAGGTGACACCACCCAGATTGACCTGCCAAGACGATCCGATTCGGGATTGCTTCAGGCAATGCGTCTGCTGGCGGGCATCGAAGGGATATCGATCATACGTTTTGACGAAAGGGATATAGTGAGGCACCGGCTTGTCAAGAATATTGTAAAGGCGTATGACAACGATGAGAAGAAAGCAAATGAGGAATTGAAAAAGTCACAATAAAGATACATGGCAAAGGCTATTACCAGAACCGATTTCAGTTTTCCGGGCCAGAAGGGAGTATATCGCGGAAAGGTTCGCGACGTATATAATATTGATGACAGATTTCTTCTCATGGTAGCTACTGACCGCATCTCGGCCTTTGATGTGGTTCTGCCTGAAGGTATTCCCTACAAAGGGCAGGTACTGAACCAGATAGCGACAATGTTTCTGGATGAGGTAAGTGACATTATTCCCGTATGGAACACCGCAACACCTGACCCCAATGTTACCGTGGGTGTAAGATGTCAGCCCTATCCTGTGGAGATGATTGTCAGGGGTTACCTGACAGGGAGTTCATGGAGGTTCTACAGTTCAGGCGGACGGGAGATCTGCGGTATACAATTGCCGGAGGGGTTAAAGGAGCATCAGAAGTTTGACAGGCCTCTGATTACTCCCACAACAAAAGCTGAGCATGGCATGCATGACCAGGATATCTCTGCCGGGGAGATCATCAGGTCAGGCCTCGTGGCTGAAGAAGAGTATCGCATGCTGGAAGATTATTCAATGAAGCTCTTCATGCGCGGTTCTGAGATAGCTGCCAGGCAGGGACTGATATTGGTAGACACCAAATATGAGTTTGGCAGACATGACGGAAAAATATTTCTCATTGATGAGATACATACCCCTGACAGCTCAAGATACTTTTACTCAGAGGGTTATGAGGAGAGATTTGCCCGTGGCGAACAGCAGAGGCAGCTCTCCAAGGAATTTGTCAGGGAGTGGCTTATGGCCAACGGTTTCCAGGGAAGGGATGGAGAGAAGGTTCCGTATATGACTCCTGAGATTGTAAAGGAGATATCAGACCGGTACATAGAGCTCTTTGAAAGAATTACCGGCAGGGAATTTGTTAGAGATGAAACAGAAGACCCCCTGGCAAGGATTGAGAATAACGTGAGCAGCTACATGAAGAAGCTGAAACAATGAAGCAAAGAGGGGAATCTGTAAATTATTAAGAATTGCATTTTTAATGAAGAAAAAAAAGAGTCTCTTCCTCATACGGCGGGCAGCGGTTCTGCTGATAACGGCGGCACTTTTGCTGCCTTCGTCTGTTCTGGCCCAGGAGCCGCCGGTCAGGGTTGATATCTCCACTGAAAAGATAGTATCAGAGGGGAAAGTATATTACATGCATACTGTCCTGAAGGGACAGACGCTTTATTCGATAGCCAGGGCATACAGTGTCACTGTGGACCTTCTTATCCGGGAGAACGGCATAACAGACAACAGCATAAAAGAGGGACAGGTACTCCGGATACCCGCTGCAGTGGTGGCACAGGGTCAGGCAGCAAGGGATGCTGGCGTGAACAGACAGGAGCATACCGGCGGTCAGCCGGATAGCACAAAGACATCTGCCACTCCTGCCAGGCCTGATGCTCAGCCGGGTACCTCACCGTTCCATCAGGATGAAAGATTTATCTATCACAGAGTAAGGAGGGGAGAGACCCTGGGGACGATAGCCAACGAGTATGGCATAACTGTCAGGGAGTTGAAGCGTGCCAATAAAGGACTGCTCTTCCCTCATGAGGGTGATTATCTTATGATACCCCGAAGGCGTGTTTCGTCGCGGCACCAACAGCAGAGAGTGCAGGAAGAGCCGGTCATCGAAATCCCCGTGGACACTATCCCCGCTGACTCTCTTGTTATTGAGGAGGAACCGGAAGTGTTTACTGTACCAGCGGAGAGAACAGTGATTAACAGATTGCATGGATCAGTGAAGGTGGCTGTCCTGTTCCCGTTCTTTATCAGTGAGAATAATGCCCGCAGCTATAGGGATTCCGCCAGCCTCGATTCGCAGGGTAACAGGATATACAGGGAGGGCAACAGGTCTTCTTCGTCTATATATGATGGCAGTCTTCCTTTCCTGGAGGCTTATGAGGGAATCCTGATAGCTGTAGACAGTCTGCGGACCCTGGGGTTGACCGTTGAGTTGGACGTTTACGATACAGGGGCAGATACCCTTCGGATTAACAGGCTTCTGAATGCAGGTACCCTGGATAATGTTGATCTGATCATCGGGCCGGTGTATTCTTACCATCTTGAGCAGATATCCGGATGGGCAGCTGAGAGGGATATTCCACTGGTATCTCCTGTCTCTTTACGCGACCGCAACATTGTTGAAAACAAGCCGACACTGTACAGAGTCTTCCCTTCGGAGGCGGTTATCAGGGATATAATGGCTGGTGAACTGAAGGATCATCCTGACAGCAAGGTGGTTTTTATTTATGCTGACAGTGCCATGTATGATCCGGCTACATCTGATCTGTGGAACAGGATCATAATGACCTTGAATGACAGTACAGTCATTGACAGCGGCAGGCTGACGGCACATTACTACTCAGGAGTATCCCCGGGGCGGAATGTCTACCGTCATGTTGACTCAATAGAGAGCCTCCTTGTTCCTGACAGGGAAAATATCATTGTTCTTGCATCTGGCAATTCTTCTGTTGTGAGCACCATCTTTTCTGCGCTTCACGGTCTGAAGAGGCGTTATGACATCATGGTACTGGGCTTTCCTGAGATCAGGGGCCTTGAAACAATAGATCTGAAGTACTATTATGAGCTTGAGCTCCTGATCCCGCTGGAAAGCTATGTTGATTATGAATCACCTGCTGCCATGTCTTTCATCTCAAGGTTCCTGAAGAAATTCAAGACAGAACCGATGGAGGAGAGCTTTGCATGGCGGGGTTTCGATATTGCATGGTATTTCATCGGGGGGCTGGCTACCGGAGGGAAGGAGTTTCTGAAAGATCCTGGCATATTCAACCCGGAGTTGCTATGTCTCGAGCCGGACTTCAGACGTGGAAGCAGACAGGATGGTTACGAGAACAGGGGCATCTTCATGATGCATTACCATAAGGATATGACAATTGAGATCAACAGGCCATGGCCCCCGCCTGTGATTGAAGAGCAGGATATTGCAGAACCACTCAGGTTCATTTTTTCAGGCTCATCAGAACGTAATCGAGAACAATAGGGATATCATCTGCATTGACGCCGTTTGCCGTGAGAATTGGCATATCATCATTGAAAGCATTGATGAAAGCCTCGGTTGTCATCTCAGTGTCTGTCACAGCGTTGATATAATGTTCTGATGCCATGCGTATGTTTCCCTGGCACAATGCCAGATGACCCATGTTGATCATGTCATACGGAGTTAGCCCGGCTTCAGACAGCCTCTCAAAATACTTTTCTGCTTCTGAATATTTGCCCGTAACAAGGTAACACCATGCAATTGGTCTCAATACGCGTGAGTTGCCAGGACTCTCATATTCTATTCTGAAATAGTGTTTAAGTGCCTCTTCATAATTTCCGGTATCCAGGCAGCAATGGGCTGTCATGAGAATGGTGCTGAGGTCATCAGGCTCATTCTGCAGAGCCCTGGTGTATGCTTTCAGCGCTTCATCCGGTCTCCCCAGCTTACGAAGGCAAAATCCGCTCTTGCGAAGAGTCCAGGTGCGAGCTTCAAGCATGATCGCCAGGTTGTAATTTTCAAGCGCTTTTTCATACTCACCGGCCTTCTGGTAACAATATCCGGCTTTTTCAAAGAGCTCAGCATCATCTGTTACCGTTTTGAGTATAGTGAGGTAAAGAGCCTGGGCATCCTCATAGTATTCCTTGCTGAAAAAGTAATCGGCCATGGACCTGTCATCGGCAACGGATCCGCATATACGCCTGTAGAAGATTGAATTATACATATCCAGCCTGCCGGTGAAGAGGTCGTCAAACTCATTACGGAAGTCAGAGAGTTTGAAGAACCTGTACAGATCATGTACATATTGAGTCACATTGGTTCTGAACACCGCTGCCGGATCGGTTAGTTCATTGTCATATTTCATCTGCTCCAGCCCCTCGAGTTCCATCCTGAACACCTTGAGCATCATGCTCTTTTGCTCGGCAGGGAGGTATTTCATGTTCAGAACCAGTGAGTACTTATCTGAATTGCAGATAAAAGGTGTTTTATAGAGTGCTTCCGCCAGTTCATTTATGGCAGGGCCAAGGATCTCATCCCTGTATATTGAGTCAACGGCCTCATGATCAGGATAGAACGGAATGAACCAGTTGCGGAGCTCCCTGAAGAAATCAAACCTCTTTAGTCCGGAAAAAGCTGACATGTAGACATCAGATCCCTCCATCTGGAGGTTTGTAAGTTCTTCCATGGTTTTGAACATCTCCTCTGACCCGCTGAACATCTCAGACCAGTCAGGGTTCTGCCCCTCTTCGGGGTTGTCTCCCAGAATCCTGTCGAGGTCAAGCTTTTCCTCAATGCGCGGCTTGAGTTTAACTACCTTCGGCAATATTTCCTCGGTCATTCTCCGTGTCAGTTTCTCAGTATAGCGTGACCTTATTGCCTGCAATACTACTATCCGGCATCTCTCCCTGAAGGTCTTGTCTTTAGCAAGTTCTTCCACCACCTTCATTACATCCGGGTAGAGGTTCAGGCGGTCATCATAGTAGTGGAGGCTGAACACCAGGCCTGTCACTGCTCTTTCGGCAACACGAGGTGTATTCTCGCCGGAGAGTGATGCAAGAAGTCTTATCTTGGCGGGATCCCATACACGAAGACTGCTCAGGGTGATGGCACTGACAAATGAGGCAAGGTCATGCCATTCAAACCGGCCCGATTCCATGAGAAGGTTGAGGAGGCTCTCTTCGGCTTCACCGTAGTAGTCTGTCAGCCACAGATGGTTGAAGATGATCCCTGAAAGCCTTTCAGTCTCCTTTGCAGCTTCACTTGCAGGCCCGGTCTTCTCAATCTCCGCCGAAGCCAGCAGATCATCAAGACGCGATTTGAATACAAGGTCATCCACACTCTGGATGATGGTTCCTGCCCTGAGCCTCTCCTCCATCTGCTCCCGTGCTCTGACAGAATATGTGTACCAGCCGGAATGACGTGCCAAAATGTCCTGTTTTATCCGGTCATTTAACCTGAGAATGTTCTGCAGTAACTTATTATAGACCTTTTGCCTTTCCGGGTCATCTATTCCTTCAACAGTGTATTTGAGAATGTTTTTGTATGTCATCTGCAGTTCGCCAAACTCATCACGGAGAGCCCCAACAGACACATTGTCAAGCATATCGGAGATTATATCAAACCCTTGTCTGACCTTTCTGTGAATCACGAGGTAGCAGATGCTTTTGTGCTGCAGTATGATTGTGTTGATATTCATAGTCTATAATCCGGAGAAACAACCCTCTGGAAACAATCAACAATCAGGCCATATCCGGGGTTCAGAAGGTGAACCCCATGCTGACATATCCCTTGATATTCCTGTAGAGAAGATGTCTGTCATAGAATCCATGCATTATTCCGATTCTCAGAGGACCTGCCACAGTCATATAACCGGCTCCGATACCATAACCTCCCATGATTGTAAAGCCATCTTCCCTGTCAGGTTCGGTCAGGGCAAAGATATTTCCCTCAAGAATAAGGTGCAGGTCAGTGGCAATCTCAATGTCAGTGCTGAAACGCACTCCTCCGGTGTTTCTTACCCACACCTGGTTGGGATGGAACCCGACGGCGGAAATAGACCGGTCAGTAAGGGGTTCTGTTCCCCCCATGAGCCAGAAGTCGTTGCCCTTTGTTATTGAGTCTGTGCCGGTACTGAAGAGGAAATCCCCACCCATGGAGAGGGTCACCTTTTCAGATGGCGAGACAAAGGTGTTAAACCATGCTCTCGTCATATAAGTGCGGTTAAAGGAAAAAGGTGAGTCCTGATCGTCCGGTCCATATGCAAATCTTCTTGATGAAATCCGTACTGCGCCTCTTAGCAGCTTTGATGATGACAGAGAGACCCCATAGGTGATACCCTGATCCGGAAAATGTTTTTGATTCAGGGTATTTGCCTGGTAAGTGTACATGAATCTCAGGTAATCATATGATAATCTGGTGATATGGGAAGAGGCCACAAAATCAGGTATTAGGTGCTGATTCTCAAGCGATGTCGACAGTGTCATCAGGTGATTGAGGCTGAGTCTTTTACTAAGGGAAAGGGAGGTGACGAGGTTCTGGCTGAGCATAGGGCCTGTCTCAGTCTTAAGTGCAATCAGTGGCAGCCTTGTGTTATCTGTGAAGAGTGAGGCTTCCACCCCGAATTTCTGGCTCTTGTCAACAAACTGGATGGCACTGAGCCTGAAGCGGTAGTACTGACCGATGTATGAATCCAGATTGATAACTGAACCTGTTGTGAGCAGGTCCCTTACCGAGATGCTGACCACAGCTCCCGCACTGAGCCATGGATCATAATGAGCAGATCCATAGAGCATTGCTTTCGGTCGTTCAATGCAGTCTATCTCAAGTATCATCTTGTTGCCTGTGGGTATTATCCTGTATTTCACTTTCTCAAACCAGTTTTTCCCATAGAGGAGTTCAATCCGCTCCTCAAGCAGTTCCCTGTCTACATTCTCTCCCGGAGCGACGTCAAGGACACCAATTATCTGTTCCTCACTGATGAGTTTGTTCCCGGTGATCCTGATGCTGTCAAACCGGTAATATTTCAAGTCGGGCAATGGAATGACAGGTTCGCGCGGCCCGAATGAATCAAGTGAATCTGCCAGTTTTCTGAACTGATCCTTGTATTTCAGGGCTTCGCGGTAGCCCTTTGCCATAAGTGAATCGACATCATTGAATGACATTGTATTAAACCCGGCAAGATCCGGTTCAATCATAATATCAGTCTGGCGTTTTTGCTCCTCATAGTCTGCGAGGCTGGTCAGAAATCCTATCTGTTTTAATATGCCATAGGCCGATTCCAGGTCTTTTTCAGTATAACCCTTGAAGCTGACGTATGAGCCTATTACAATATCGGCACCCATCTCCCTCAGTTCTGTAACAGCATAGTTGCGCACCACTCCGCCGTCAACCAGAACCGCCGTGTCTGTCCTTACCGGTGAGAATATTGAAGGTATGGATATGCTCGCCCTGATGGCATCAGGAAGGTATCCGCTCCGGAAGACCACTCTTTTGGTTGTGACCACATCTGTTGCCAGGCAGAGAAAGGGGATGGGGAGTTTTGCAAAGTCAGTTATTCCCGCTGCAGGCCAGAAGTAGTGATTCAGGCCACTCTCTATCTGCTGTCCGCTTATAAGCCCTGAAGGGATAAGGATGGAGTTCCTTGTTATTGGAAGGGCAATAAGGCTGTTATGGAAGTGCCTCTTCTCAAGGAATATGATCTTGTTTTCCGATATTCTGTCAGACATTGCAGGACCCCAGTCATATACCCTGAACATGCTGGCTATGCTATCAGGGGTATAGCCCATGGCATACATGCCTCCGACAATGCTTCCCATGCTCACGCCAGTGATATAATCCGGCTTAAGCCCGGCCTCCTCCATAACCTTGATAACACCCAGGTGAGCCAGTCCCTTGGCGCCGCCGCCACTGAGGGCCAGGCCCAGCTTCGGCCTTGAGGCTGACTCCTGAGCACTGAGCGGCTCCCAGGTCATTAAAGTCAGTGCAATAATTATTACCACAGGTAGCATCCATGCCGGTTCCTTAAAGGAATTTCCCTTCAACATTCTGATAATATGTCCTGAAGATAAAATGATCATTTTGCAGTATCATTGAACACACTTTTCCGAAAAATGACCTGAATGATGAAGATAATTCTTTTAATGCAATCCGGGAAGCAATTTATGTATATTATGTAACTTGGAGGCGTGCAAATGGGTGAAAAAAAAGGCGCAGGTTGGCTTCCGACATCATTAAAGGAAATGAAAGGGCTGGGGTGGGAGAGGCCTGATGTGATCCTTTTTACCGGTGATGCATATGTTGACCACCCATCGTTTGGGGCAGCCATTATAGCGAGGGTCATGGAAGCGGAGGGCATGAGGGTGGCTGTTGTGCCGCAGCCCAACTGGCGTGATGATCTTCGCGATTTCACCAAGCTTGGAGAGCCCCGTTTCTTTTTTGCTGTCACCGCCGGGAATATGGATTCTATGGTGAACCATTACACTGCTACCCGTAGACTGAGATCAGATGATGCATACACCCCGGGCGGTTCAGCCGGATTCAGACCTGATTATGCAACCATTGTTTATACGCAGATACTTAAGCGGCTCTTTCCTTCAATACCTGTTCTCATTGGCGGGATAGAAGCATCAATGAGGCGCCTGATGCACTATGATTACTGGAAGGACAGACTTGAGCCATCCATACTCATCTCCAGCGGCGCGGACATGCTTATTTACGGTATGGCGGAGAGAGCCATAGCCGAACTTGCCCGGAGAGTGATGGGAGGGGAGAAGCTGAAGTTGATCACTGACCTGCCTCAGTCAGCTTATCTGTGGCCGGCAGGAAGCAGCCTGCCATCTCTTTCGGGCGTCACTGACAAGGCCCTCCGTCCCTGTCATGAGGCCCTGGCTTCGCGAAGGGCGTATGCTGAAAACTTTGTATTGTTTGAAAAGACCAGCAACAGCCTGAAGCCTGTCAGACTCACAGAGCAATGTGGTGAGACAGTGGTGGTGGTCAATCCGCCACTCACTCCTGCAACAGAGGCAGAAGCAGATGCCATCTACGAACTGCCATTCAACTATGCGCCTCATCCCAGGTATGACAGGAAGGGAGCTATACCGGCCTGGGAGATGATCAGATTCTCTGTAAACATTCATCGTGGTTGTTTCGGGGGATGCAGCTTCTGCGCCATAGCAGCCCACCAGGGCAAGTTTGTCAGCAGTCGTTCTGAGGATTCAATCATGAAGGAAATAGAAAAGATCAGCCGGATGGAGGGCTTCAAAGGCTATCTGACCGATCTGGGAGGACCGTCAGCCAACATGTACAGAATGGCCGGACGTGACAGCGGGCGTTGTATGAGATGCGGCAGACCATCATGTATATGGCCTTCGGTCTGCGATAATCTCAATACCTCACACAGGGAACTGACTGCCCTTTACCGCAGGATTAATGCATTGCCTTATATAAAAAAAGCTTTCGTAGGCAGCGGGGTGAGGTATGACCTGCTGATGAAGGATTTCAACGGGGCTGCCGGAAAGGATGAGAAGGACTATCTTGAAGAGCTGATAGCGGGCCACACCAGCGGCAGGTTGAAAGTGGCCCCTGAACACACTGACGACGAAGTATTATACCTAATGCGAAAGAGCCCCTTCAGGCACTTCAGGAAGCTGAGGGAGAAGTTCCTGTCAATAACCGGGGCCCAAGGGCTGAAATATGAGCTTATACCCTATTTTATTTCTGCCCATCCCGGCACAACGGAGAAGAAGATGTCTGAACTGGCCCGTGAACTGGCCGATCTCGGGATGCGTCCCGAACAGGTTCAGGATTTTACCCCCACCCCGATGACCCTCTCAACAGCTATGTATTATCTTGGATTTGATCCGTACACCGGCCAAAAGGTTTATGTTGCTAATGATATTGCGGAAAAGAGGAGGCAGAAGGGGTACTTCTTTAAGAAGTAGGCAGTCGGCAGTACCAGTAGGCAGTACCAGTCGGCAGTAGTCATTGTCATCAATGTGACTGCTGAGTGCCGATTGGAGGTTACTGACTAAAAAAACAGCCGGTCAGGCCGGCTGTTTTTTCAATCATTCGTATTCTTTCAGAATCGTTTTGACATCATCCGGGGCAACCCTTCCGTAGGTCTTCTCACCGACGAGCACCACCGGTGCCAGTCCGCATGCACCCACGCAGCGAAGGCTTGACAGGGAGAACTTGCCGTCAGGTGTTGTCTGTCCAACCTGAATAGCCAGTTCCTTCCTGAACTCATCCAGCACCTTCTCTGCTCCTCTCACATAGCAGGCAGTACCCATACATATGCTTATGGGGTGTTTGCCCTTGGGAGTCATCGTAAAGAAGGAATAAAAGGTAACCACGCCGTAGACCTGGGCCGTTGAGATATTCAGCCTGGAGGCTATTACTTCCTGCACCTCGGCAGGAAGGTATCCGAAATGTTCCTGTGTCTTGTGAAGGACGTTGATCAGTTCCAGCGGCTCATTATCAAAGGAATCGCAGATACTGATTATCTTGTCAACATCTTCCTGTCTCAGTTCTATCTTTATACTTGACATCTCTTTGAATTTTAATGTTTATTACCGGGATCTCACTGTTTGACAACAATCTTTGCTTTCTTGTCAAAATAGTGCGTATGCAGAAGGTGGTGAGCCTTTTCGCTATTGGGTTGGCCAAGGTATTCCTTGTAGAGCTGAATGATATACGGGTTTTCATGTGACACCCTTATCGGCTTATTCTTATCTTCTTCATAGATTGCCCTGGCCCTGGCTTTAAGGATAGATGAATCTCCGTGGTGCAATGGCTGACCGCCGCCACCGATGCAACCTCCCGGGCAGGCCATTACCTCAATTGCATGGAACTTTGAGCGTCCGGCTTTGACATCGTCAAGCAGCTTGCGTGCATTACCCAGGCCGTGAGCTATACCAATATTGAGCGGAAAACCGTCAAAGTCTATTGTTGCCTGTCTTACCCCGTCCATGCCTCTCAGTTCAGTGAAATCAAGCCGGTTAAGTTTCTTCCCAGTAAATAATTCATAGGCTGTTCTTACAGCTGCCTCAATTACTCCTCCGGTGTTTCCGAAGATGACGCCTGCACCGGTTGATTCACCCAGCGGTCTGTCAAAGTCGGAGTCGGGGAGATTGACAAAATCAATGTTAGCCTGCCTGATGAAGTGAGCCAGCTCGCGGGTTGATATTGAGAAGTCAACATCAGGATTATCATCAACCGAGAATTCCGATCTCTGGCTCTCGTATTTTTTGGCCAGGCAGGGCATGATTGAAACAACCACCATCTCCTTGCGGTTGATGTTTATCTTTTCGGCAAAGTATGACTTGGCAATAGCGCCGAACATCTGCTGTGGTGATTTGGCAGTAGAGGGAACATCCTTAAGTTCCGGGTAATTGTGTTCAAAGAAGTTGACCCAGCCCGGGCAGCAGGAGGTGAGGATTGGAATATTGGCATTTTTGTCTCCGGCAAGGAATTTTTTCAGTCTGTTAAGGAATTCTGTTCCTTCCTCCATGATTGTGAGGTCAGCTGCAAAGTCTGTATCGAAGACATAATCGAAACCCAGTTCTCTGAGGGCAGTGACCATCTTGCCGGTTACGAGTGTGCCAGGTTTCATCCCGAACTCTTCACCCAGTGCGGCACGCACTGCAGGAGCCGTCTGAACCACCACGGTCTTTGCAGGATCCACTATAGCGCTGAGCACGTCACGCGTATGGTCCACCTCTGTCAGGGCGCCCGTGGGGCATACCGCCACGCACTGGCCGCAGTAGGTGCAGGGTGAATGTTCCAGGTTCTGCTCATAAGCAGGGCCTACGGCAGCCATGAACCCTCTGTTGAAAGCGCCTATGGCGCCCACGGTCTGCACCTCGTTACACATCATCTCGCAACGGCGGCACATGATGCACTTGTCAAGATCACGGATGATTGATGGCGAGGTGTCTTTCCTGTATGTAGACATCGCGGCTATCTCCTGGCATGGAATTTCCCTGATGCCAAGCCTGTGAGCCATATCCTGGAGCTCGCAGTTGCCTGACTTTGGACAGATGAGGCAGTCTTTCGGGTGATCGGAAAGAATGAACTCCATCACTGTCCTGCGTGCATTCATGACCCTTGGGGTGTGGGTTCGTATGACGGCGCCCTCATCACATTTGGTTATACAGGCGGGGGACAGGTTCCTGCGTCCCTGGACCTCTACAACACATATTCTGCAACCGCCCGGTTTGTTTTCTATATTCAGATCGTCAAGCTTCATATGGCAGAGGGTGGGAATATCTATTCCCATCTTCCTTGCTGCGTTGAGGATGGTTGTTCCCTTCTCGACTTCAATCTGTTTGTTGTCTATTGTAATTTTTATTGTTTCCATCGTCAGTCTTCCTGGTATTAGTTGATTAGCACAGCACCAAATTTGCATTTCTCGAAGCAGGCTCCGCATTTGATGCATTTATCCTGGTCAATGAAGTGGGGTTCCTTGCGTTCGCCTGTGATGGCGTTGACAGGGCATGCCCTGGCGCAGGCGGTACAACCGACGCACTTGTCAACGATGATTGAGTATTTCATCAGGTCGCGGCATTGTCCCGCCGGGCACCTTTTTTCAGTCACGTGAGCCACATACTCATCCCAGAAGTTGTTCATGGTTGAGAGCACCGGGTTGGGTGATGTCTGTCCGAGTCCGCAGAGCGATGTGTCCTTGATAACGTTGCACATGTTCTTAAGGCGGTCAAGATCAGCCATGGTGCCGTTACCCTTGGTGATTTGGGTCAGCAGCTCATGCAGCCTCTTGTTCCCTATGCGACAGGGTGCGCATTTACCGCATGACTCTTCCACAGTGAACTCGAGAAAGAATTTTGCGATGGAGACCATGCAGTCATCCTCGTCCATGACTATCATGCCGCCTGATCCCATCATTGATCCGACAGCCACCAGGTTGTCGAAGTCAATTGGTGTGTCAAGGTGCTTTTCGGTGAGGCAGCCGCCGGAAGGACCGCCGGTCTGCACAGCCTTGAACTTCTTGCCGTTCTTGATGCCGCCGCCGATCTCAAAGATGATCTCCCGAAGGGTGATTCCCATGGGCACCTCTATCAGACCAACGTTATTGATCTTTCCTGCAAGGGCAAAAACCTTTGTTCCTTTTGATTTTTCAGTGCCTATTGAAGAGAACCATTCCCACCCTTTGTTGATGATCACCGGTACATTGGCAAACGTCTCAACGTTATTAACGTTGGTAGGTAAGCCAAGGAACCCGCTTTCTGCCGGGAAAGGCGGCTTATTTGTCGGTTCACCGCGCAAGCCTTCCATAGAGTGGATAAGAGCTGTCTCCTCACCGCATACGAATGCACCTGCGCCATAGCGCAGTTCAATCTCGAAGCTGAAGCTGGTTCCCAGTATATTCTGTCCAAGCAGGCCGTAACCGCGTGCCTGGTCAATGGCTATCTTGAGGCGCTGGATTGCCAGCGGGTATTCAGCCCTGATATAGATAAGCCCTCTGGATGCACCGGTAGCATAGCCGCAGATGGCCATTGCCTCAAGGACAGAGTGCGGATCGCCTTCAAGCACCGAACGGTCCATGAATGCTCCCGGGTCACCCTCGTCAGCGTTACAGACCACATACTTCTGGTCAGCCTTGTTTTTTGATGCTATCTCCCACTTCAGACCGGTTGGGAAACCGGCGCCGCCGCGGCCGCGAAGGCCTGATTTTTTCATTATGTCAATGACGTCAGCAGCAGTAAGCTCTCCTATACATTTGCCAAGAGCTGCATAACCGTCACGTGCAATATATTCATCAATGTTTTCGGGATTGATGAAACCGCAGTTGCGAAGTGCTATACGAATCTGCTTCCTGTAGAATCCCATATGCTTTGAGTCATTTACTGCCTCTTTGCTTACCGGATCAACATAAAGGAGCCGGTGCACAGGCCTTCCCTTGATGACATGCTCTGCCACTATAACCGCGGCATCCTCAGGCTTGACATGGACATAGAAGGTATTGTCAGGCATTACCTTAACTACCGGGCCTTTTTCACAGAAGCCGAAGCAACCTGTGGTTATCACCTGTACCTCATTGCTGAGACCCTTTTCCTCAATTTCCCTCTTCAGACTCTCAACGATGAGACTGCTTTCCGAAGCGCGACAACCGGTCCCGCCACAGACAAGAAGGTGCATTCTGAATTTTGACATTATACTGTTCCTCCCTGTTTATTAGTCTATTTTTTCGTAGTTAACCGGTATGATTCCTTCAACCAGTTCACCGTTCTTAATGTATTTCTCAATGATCTCGTCGGCCCTTTTCCTGTCAACAAAGCCGTAAACAACGGGTTCTCTGCCGGGGAGCTGAACCTCCACGGTGGGCTCGGCATAGCAGTAACCCATGCATCCTGTCTGGGTCACAACAGCAGCTATGCCTCTTTTATCAAGTTCCTCAACAAAGAATTCCATTATTGGCTTGGCTCCCGACGCAATACCACAGGTAGCCATCGCAACCTTGACCTGCACGAGACCTTCGGGATTGTCACCCTTGACTCTCAGATCAAGCTTTTCTCTTGCTTCCTCGCGGATCTTCCTTAAGTCTGCCAGTGATTTGATTTTTTCCATTTCAAGTAATATTTATCTTTTTTGTATTTACGGCTGAATTGCTGCGCAAATCTATCCTCAATAAGTTACTAAATTCCTAATATTTGTCATATCCCGGCTGATAATTTCTCAGTTCGGTAACATTCTGACATATGATTTCTTTCAGGGATCTGACAATCGTCAGGTCTGTAAGAGCCTCCTCCCCGAGTTCATCTCTTATCTGGCTGGTTGAGATGCCCCAGCGGTCGCCTTCGCAGAGATGGTTGTAGATAATATTGATCCCGGGGTATGACAGTATGAGCAGCGCCATGGTCCCGCTGATATCACCCAGCGGTGGTCTGTCAACATGGCTGTATCGGAAGGTGGCAATCACTGTTGTGCCTGTTCCCGGGACTGATTCTATGGTCATCTCTCCCCCGGCGAGCCTGGCATTCATCTGGAGGAGCGGCAGCCCCATACCTACCTTTCTTGTTGTCCTGGAGGTAAACCACGGATCGGCTGCCCTGGTGCAGGCATCCCGTTCCATCCCTTTGCCGTTGTCAGCAATTGTCAGTATCAGGGTGTCAGCAGTAACGGATTCGCTCAGCGTGATAGTGATCTCACTGGCATCTGCCCTGACGGAGTTCTGTGCAATATCCATTATATGCAACGCAATCTCCTTCATCACGGATCTGTTATTAAATACCTGCCATCTTCACCTCTGAGGGCCTTAGCCAGCTCTTCAAATGAGGGGTGATCAAGCATGTACGTGGTGAATCGCCTGCCTATGTGTTCCGGGATATGGGCGTCAGAATTGCGGATTACAGGGTAGAGCAGCTCTGGTGTGCGACCCACCACTTCAACTGCATCAATATAAAGATCATCAGGGATGAATCCGAGCTGGCTGATGATGCTCATGGAGGGCCGGTCAATATGTGCAGGGATAAAGAGGCCGCCATGGCTGTGGGCTGCAACCTCCACCTCATCAAGAGTGGCGTTCAGCCCTGCCGTAAGAAAGTGGTCTATCTGGAGAATTATATTTTCATCCTCATCAATCACCACCTGGTCACCGAAGAGATCCGGGTTATGGGGTACACGCGCAGCATGGCTGTCAATCCATTTCTGGAATGAGATCCTTGCTTCCTCATCAGGCATAAGTACCAGTGAATGAACATCTTCCGCGCTGGTAACCTCTGCTGCCCGCACAACCGTAATGCCGGCCTTCTTTCCCAGGGTGACAGCCAGCTCACAGTGCAGGGTGCTGTTGTGATCAGAGACGGCAATCATCTCCAGTCCTTTTGCTGCTGCGCGTGAGATAATCTCCCGGGGAGTCATCTCCAGGGAGCCGCATGGCGAAAGGAGGGAGTGGATATGAAGATCTGCCCTGATCGGTTTCATGGTCAGCTGATAAGGGAATATAGCCTGCCGGCAATCTCAAAGGTAGGGAGGTCAGTGCCAAGCACCGGGATTGACTCCTCATTGCTCTGTGACATGGTATCATCACCCGGTTTCTCTCCGCAGGTGATGATCACTGCGGAGAGGTCTCGCAGAGATGCTATTGCAACAACGTTGCGGTGGGTCTGGATGGTAATCCAGGCGGCACCCGCCGAGGCATGACCCATCACATCACTAAGCAGGTCGGAGGAATATCCTCCGGTAATCTCTTTGCCGAGACCCTCATTGCCTGAGAAGACCTTCAGGTTCAACTTGTCAACGATGTCAGTTACTTTCATTTTCAGCTCCTTTCTTATTGCAGTTCTTTGTGAAATTATTTTCTCCCCATATCCGTTTCATGATGCCCCTTGATCTTTCCTGGTCCATCAGCTCCTTGTTCATGTTTGATTCGCGTATGAAGATGCACTGGGAGATATCACCCCGGTGCCGGACAATATCTTCGGCCAGGGCCTGGCATGAGGGGGCTCCGCAGAGACCGCAGTCGGTGCCCGGAAGCCAGCACATCAGGCGTCTAGACCGTTTCATCATGCGCATTGCCTCATCACGGTCACCTGAAAGGCGGTACATCGAACGTGGTCTGATATCTGTTGTTATCCTAACCTTTTTCATCAGGTATCCGCTATAGGCTTCAATATCAGGCAGGTCGCCGTTCTCCTGGGCTGTTTCTCCGGGCTGCAGGTTACGGGCTTTCCTGCGCAGCCGTTCAGCCACCAGGAACCGGTTTGAGGAAAGGAGTACACCGCCGGCACATCCCTCATCACAGGCCCTCAGCTCAAGGTAATCTATTCCCGTGATCTCATCATTCTCCAGTTTTTCAAGAAATTCAGTCACATTGTTCATTCCATCAATAGCCAGTGTGCTGCCGTTGATACATGATGCTTCGCCGCCGGTCAGGCTCCAGAGGAGAGTGTCAGGATCAACCGAGTAGGCATGGCCGTCATCATGTGGCAGCTCTCCCTTATTTCTGAGTGTCCGGTTGATCATATTAAAGATGAAGTCCATGTTGATCACTCCGCTGATAGGGCTTGACTCATCCCCTACGGGTGATTTTACTGCAGCAATCTTGGCAGCACAGGGGGTAACGTAAAAGACTCCTATCTCGGCGTTGTGAGCTCCCCGGTCACGCAATACCTTCCGGCAGTAAAATGCTGCCATATCCAATGGGGCCTTTACGGTAGACAGATTTTTGATCAGGGCCGGGAACCGCACCTGTATAAGGCGGACAATAGCCGGGCAGTAAGTTGAGATGGCAGGACGGGAAAGATTTCTTGCATTCATCATCTCCTCAATGGCAGGCTTGAGTATCTCAGCACCATGTTCAACCTCATACACCCACGTGAATCCCATGCTCTTGAGTACAGCACTGATATCGGCCATGGAAACTTCATGCCTGAACTGCCCGTGAAGTACTGCAGGCACCAGAGCCACTCTGTGCCTGTAGTCAAAGATACGACTGAAGTCGTCCTGTTCAATGATGATGGCATGCACCGGGCACTTTCTGAAGCACTCGCCGCAGTCGATGCAGCGGTCCTCAATCAGGCAGGCTTTGCCGTTACGTATGCGGAGGGCCTCGGTAGGGCAGACCCTCATGCAGAGGGAACAACCGGTGCATAGATCCTCACGGATTGTCAGAGCATGGTGAAAGAACCCGTTTTTTATATTTTCAGGCAGCATTGCCGTTCAGATTGATTGTTATTTCAAGCGTGGTGCCAACGCCCGGTTCACTTTTTATGACGAACCTGTCAGCATTGGCACTGATATTGGGCAGTCCCATCCCTGCCCCGAATCCCATCTCCCTCACCTCGGGAGAGGCAGTTGAATAGCCCTTCTGCATAGCCTGCTCAATATTGGCAATGCCGGGGCCGTTATCAGTGAGCTTCAGGATGATTGAGTCAGTGTTGAGGTCTACTCTGATTGTGCCGTTCCAGGCATGTGCTACAACATTAACTTCAGCCTCGTAGAGACAGACCACCACTCTTTTGATGACCGTATTGTCCACGCCTAGCTGCTTCAGCATCTTTTTGACCTGGCTTGAAGCGTAACCCGCACGTGTGAAATCGCCTCCTGTGACCCTATATTCGAAACTCATTGCCATGTTACGTCAGAAAAGAGGTTTCATCCCTGCCCTGTACAGTTCACCGGATGCCCTGAACATTGTTGACGGACATGTTATCAGGGTCATGCCCAGCTCTTCGGCCAGGTCTTTCATCTCCGGGGTAACCGACTTGTTTCTTACGAAGAGGATGCAGTTTATATCTGACATCTCTGCCGTACGAATTGTCTGAAGGTTTGCAAGCCCGGTAATGAGGAGGAGGCTGCTGCAGTTTATTGTCAGCACGTCACTCATCAGGTCAGAGGCGAACGCATAAGTAACCTCATGGTTGTTTTTATCACTGCCGCATACCAGTTCTCCGTTTAAAACAGAGCAGATTTCTTCAACATTCATTTCGCCAGTCTTTGGTACATTATAATCAATAAGAGAACGCAAAGATATAAATTTAATGTGAATAAATTCACACTGTTAATAAAATAACGCAAAATGATAGAAGTAATTGTGATGTGGCAGTATCTTTCAAGGTTAAAGATTTAATTATTTGATATTTGCAAATTCAGATTCGGGTTTCCAGCCTGGTCTGATATCACTTGTCACGATTTTGCAGGCAACCTCAAGGATAGCTCTGGCGTCTTCGGCGATACCATCGAAGTTCATCTCAGGGTAGTAGTTATCAGCGGGCTTATGGTACCTGTTGGTAAGATAGTCTCTTTCCTGTTCAGCGGCCCACTCTCTGCCGTACTCCCTGCTGTCACAGTTACCGCGGGCGAACAGGGCAGGTATGCCGACGCGTGCAAAGGGGAAGTGGTCAGAGCGAAAATACATACCGGTCTCAGGATGGGGATCGGGCATTATGTATCTTCCCTGTTGCCTGGCTGCCTCAGCAAGCAGCTCATCCAGTTCCGACTGTCCGTAGCCGGTCACCATAATGTCATTCATCCTTCCAACCGGCAGTAGAAGGTCATTGTTAAAGGCAGCGATAATGTTTTTCACCTCAACGGGCGGGTGTGCCGCAAACCATGTTGATCCCAGCAGGCCCTGCTCCTCGGCTGTCGGGAAGAAGAGGATCACTGATCTTTCAGGTCTCTTCTTCATTGAAGCAAAGGCTTCACCTATTTCAAAAGCCCAGGCCATGGAGGTGCCGTTATCAACAGCACCGTTGTAGATGGAGTCGCCGTTTTCCTTTTCTCCTATCCCGAAGTGATCCCAGTGTGCGGAGATGATGATACATTCTTCCGGACGGGTGGTTCCGCGGAGAATGCCTGCCACGTTCATTGAGCTGTTCCTGGTGTGGCTGTTGGTAAGCTTGAGAGAGATGGCTGCCTCGGTTTCAAATCCTTTGTATCCCGGCTGACAGGCATTTTTCCGAAGGGATTCCACATCATGTCCGAGCATATTGAACAGTCGTGAGGCCGCTTCGGCATTCAGCCATCCGGTCACCGGGCAGGGTTCCTGGTCGCCTTTCGCCGGCTCCATGTACAATCCAGGCGATAATGAGCTCTTACGCGGGATTGAGTAATCATATCCTGCGCCTGCTGTCTCATGGATAATGAGCACTGCAGCAGCACCCTGCCTGGCAGCTTCCTCGTACTTGTAGGTCCACCGGCCGTAATAGGTCATCTCCTTTCCCTTGAACAGAGAAGGGTCACCGGTATAGAGTCCCGGGTCATTGACCAGGACAACAACGCATTTTCCCTTCACGTCAAGCCCGTCAAAATCATTCCAATCATATTCGGGGGCAATGATACCGAAACCGCAGAAGACAATCGGGATCTCTTCGAGTTCCACATACTGGCTCATGGAGGGTGATTCAATGGCTATTTCATCAGGTGCCGCCAGTTCAATCCTGTTCCTGCCGGAGGTTACAAGGGCTTTGCCATCAACCTCGGTTAGTATCTCAACCATAGGCACTTCCTGGAACCAGCTCTGGTCAAATGCCGGTTCGAAGCCGAGATTTTTAAGTTCGCCGGCAAGGTATTTAATTGTAATATCCTCACCCGGGGTGAAGGGTTTTCTGCCCATCATGCTGTCGGCGCCCAGGATCCGGGTGTAGTCACGGAGCTCTCCGGCAGTGATTGTTGATGACGCTTTCTTCAGGGTCCGGTCTCCGGTACATGAAGCCGTAAGAAGAGCCATTGCAGCCAGTGCGGCGATGGCAATTAGTACAACTGATCTTTTCATTTCTGAGGTTTTTTTTCTGAAGTGCACAGGTTGATGATTACCTCCACTGCCTTTTCCATGGACTGAAGAGGGATGTATTCATATCTTCCGTGATAGTTATGGCCTCCTGTAAAGAGATTGGGGCAGGGGAGTCCCATGAATGAAAGCCTGGCGCCATCGGTGCCGCCTCTGACGGGTTTTATCACCGGCTCAATCTCAGCCCTGCGATAGGCATCAATGGCTGCCTCAATTGTGTGATAATTGGCTTCAATGATCTCCTTCATGTTGAAGTACTGATCTTTAACGGCAACGGAGATATCGGCGCCGCAATACTTCCTTCTGATTTCTTCTGCAGTTGCGTTTATGATCTTTTTTCGTTCACTGAACTTTACAGGGTCATGATCCCTGATGATGTACTTCATGATTGTCTCCTCCACGGTCCCCCTGAGGTCATAAAGATGGAAGAATCCCTCATATCCTGTCGTATGTTCGGGCCTTTCTGCTGAAGGGAGGAGTGCGTCCAGCTCACGGGCCAGCATTATTGAATTGATCATTGTATCCTTTGCTGTGCCGGGGTGGACGCTTCGACCCCTTATTGAAACGGAAGCAGCTGCAGCATTGAAATTTTCATATTCAAGCTCCCCTATGCCACCACCGTCCAGCGTATAGGCCCAGTCAGCCCCGAACGCCTTGACATTGAAATTGTCTGCACCTCTTCCAATCTCCTCGTCAGGAGTAAATGCAATCCTTATCTTTCCATGTTTGAGGGAAGGGTTCGCAATAAGATGCTCACATGCCGTGATTATTTCCGCTATTCCGGCTTTGTCATCGGCTCCGAGCAGTGTGGTGCCGTCTGAAGTGATGATTGTCCTGCCCCTGTAAGCTGTCAGTTCCGGGAAATCAGTCGGTGAAAGGACAATATCAAGCTCTTTGTTGAGCATAATGTCATTGCCGTCATAACTACTGTGAATCAGTGGATTGATATTGGAGGAAGGAGCCTCCGGGCTGGTATCCATGTGGGCTATGAATCCAATGACCGGATCGTCAGTACCGTTGTTGGAGGGCAGGGTGGCCATTACATAGCCATTGCCATCAAGGATTACCTCTTCCATGCCTATCTGTTCCAGCTCTGCTGTCAGCTGCTCGGCGAAAAGCATCTGTTCCAGCGACGAGGGAGATGAAGGATTCGTGTTATCTGGCCTGGTCTCGAAACGGACATAGCTCAGGAATCTGTCAAGAAGAAGAGTCTGCATCTGGTGATCTTTAGTTCAGAAGCTAAATTTAACCAATAATATGAAAGCAGCTACCGTCCTGACAGGGTAGTTCAGGACGGTTATCTGAGGATTATGTTCCCGAGCAATACCCGTCCGCTTTTCCAGTAAGCCCTGAAATAGGGGTCTTCGGAGATATAAACAACCGTGCCTTTTCCTATTGTCTCTGATGCTATGATTCCGGTATTTTTGACTTTCTTCAGGAATTTATACCCGGCGAAACCGGAAACAGGTATATTGTCAGTAATATAACCAATATTATTGCCCTTTTCCAGGAATGGCAACCCCTCATTTCTTTTCATCACGAACCACTCCTTTCCCATTCCGAAGGCAAAGGGATGGGAGTCGTCAAGATGCACCCTGAAGATGGCTCCGGCAGATCTGCCTGTAACCGATAGCCGACGGCGGTCCTCGTACCGCTGGAGCATTGTGGTGTCAGCAAAGGTTGCTTTCACGTTTTTCTTTTCTTCAGCTTCTCTGGCTTCGTAAGCTTTTCCCAGGGCGGTGCTCTTCTCTCCCCTGAAAAGGGCTATGGCGCTGTCCATGGCAACAACCTTTCCTCCCTCTTTTACAAATTCCATTATCTTATCTTTGGCTTCAGTCAGTGATCCGCCGGGAAGTATCAACACATCATATTCTGAAAGGTCGGTCACTTTCAATCGGTTACAATCTACAATTGTAACGGGATATTCAAGTTCTCTCTCAAGGAAGAACCATATCTCGGCAAACGCCTGCGAGGTGCCTTCACCACCGGCCAGTACTACCCTGGGCCCCCTTCCTGCAGGTGAATACCCGGAACCGAGGTCCTTGCCCGTTGAGACCATGCCTCCGGTCAGTGGCACCGGATTCACTCCGCTGGCAGCTGCTGCTGCCTTCACCTTCTCATCAAAACGGGAGACAGTTCGGTTGTCACCACGAGTTACCACCACTGACCCCCTGTTGAAGGTCTTGCCTGAGACTGAGAATGGATGATGGCTGGAGCGGACATTCAATCCTGACCCAAATAATTTTCCCATGAATTTCAGTTCATTGAATCCGGTCATTGATGCCGCCCATGCATAAACCGGCAAGGTGTCAGAGGGCTCTTCAGAAGTTGCCACATTGGTGCCGGAGGTGACGGGTCTGTAACGGTCTGTGACCGGCAGGCTCTCTTCCGAGGCATAGGCCTCAATGTTGTAGACATAGGGCAAAGCCCAGGCTGTAAGGTCATAGCTGACCGAATCAGAAGAGCGGGAGTCAGGTTCAAACATGACCTGTATCAGCCTGCCCTGGGGCTGGCATGAGCTTATTAAAAGATCATTCTCTTCAATGGTGAGGCTCGTTTCCGTGTCATTCCTGTAGTCAAATGCTTTGACCTTCTTGCCGGCAGCCTGTGGGGAGCCATATCTTATCTGGTTGTTTTCCAGCAGATCCCTGAGTGACTCCAGAGAAGCTGCATCAGATGAACCCTTGATGATTATTGTTCTGTTTCCGGATTCTTGTTTTGATGTGGCCTTGCCAAAGTATTCATAGAAACTGGAGAGCAGCTTTTCACTGTTTTCTGCGGCGGTGGCGATGACGGCCATGGAGGCCAGGTAATGTCCCTCAACACGGTGCCTGAGAGTGAGGGTGTCCTGTGTCTCTCTTGCCAGGGTGAGGCCTGCCTGGGCTCCTCCTCCCTGCTCAAAAGTAAAGCCCATGGCCCCGTTGAAAAGAGGCCATGTGTCTCCAAAACTGGGGCAGAAGAGGTCAAAGTTCTCCTTTGTGAAATATAGTCTGAACCGGGCGTCAAACAGCTCGGCATTCTTTTTCCCGGTCAGAGCGTGAAACTCTTTCTGCCAGGGGGTGATTATCTCATGCCAGGGGTCTGCGCCGGGAGGAAAGAAGTAGGTACTTTCTGATCCCATCTCGTGGAAGTCGGCATAGACATGAGGCATGAAGCTGTTATACAGCTTCGTGCGTGCCTGTGTCTCCTTCTGCACATGCCAGCTCCAGTCGCGGTTCAGGTCAAAGAGGTAGTGATTGAGTCTGGCAGAGGGCCATTCCTGGTGGTGTTCCCATGCATCGGGATTGCTGTTTGGGGGCCACCCCTGTGCTCTCAGGTATCTTGTAGTGAAGAGATCACGGCCATCAGGGTTCTGGCATGGATCAATAATGATTATCATCTTCTCAAGCCAGTCTTCAGAGTCTTCCCATGACCGGGTGATGAGAGTATGGAGCACCTGCATGGCTGCTTCGGCGCCAGCCGGTTCAGAGCCATGAACACTGTATGCCAGCCATATAATGGGTAATGCCTCCGTCTCGGGCTTGCCTTCTGCGAATCCGGCCCGCTGAAGGTTTGACTTCCTTATCTGGTCTAGTCTGGCAAGGTTTTCCGGTGCAGAGATGATGCAGGCACTGAGAGGCCTCCCTTCCCAAGTCTCTCCGTATCTGATGTACCTGGCATTGGGTGAGTGTTCTGCCACGTGAATGAAGTAACCGGTCAGGACATGCTGCAAAGTGAACTTTTCTCCGGGTTCATAACCAAGAAACTGTTCGGGAGTCATCAGCTCCTGTGATGACAGGCTAAGTGAAACAGCGGCAGCGATGACTGCAACTATGAGAGCTCTCTTCATAATACAGGTTTAAGCTGTAAATATATCTGAAATTGCGGCTTGTGCGAGGGGGCCTGTACATGTTATTGATGCAGATGACTGTATTGACTTTTCCCCGGGGCCTGCCTGTTTTTTAGTCAGACGAAACAGGCGAAGTGATCAGACATGAAACAACCGGCCCAGGCTGCGGCCTCTCTTGAGACGATAGTGGACAAAGATGAAGAACAGGGCAATTATTACCAGGGAGGCAGCTGTCACCACTGACCACTGGGGGTCATAGGAAGCGGTCATTATACGGTCAGTCAGGTACTCGGTTATCAGCACAAAAACAGCCAGAGCTGTCAGGATTGTTGCCAGCAGGTTGAGTCCCCTGTACCGGGAGAGGGAATTGAGGAAGAGCACTGCTGCCGTTAGCAGTGCTGCCGCCACCGTCAGGGGGCATGCCAGGGGTTTGTACCATTCCGGCCTGCCGGTAAGCAGATCCATAAGCCACAAAAAGAGCAGAGTGGAAACCATGACAATGGTTATTGCCAGGTACGGCCTCTTCCTGAGGAAATAGATGGATGATGCCAGGATCATCAGGTAGGCAATTGACAGTGTTGTCAGTAGCGACCATCCGAATCCCCTTGTAAAAACAGCATCAATAGCCAGTGTAATGATGGCTCCGCTGATAAGGAGAAGCATTGAGATCTCATAAAGGTGCCTTGTCTTCCTGATTTTTGACAGCCGGAAGAGGTCGGCTACCGAGATTGTTTTATCGGTGAGGTTATCTGATGGTTCACAGAGAGGGCATATCTCATTTCCCTCACCAAGATCAACACCACAATTCTTGCATATTGCCATACTTCTCTTACTCCTGTGTTTTATGGATTTTCACCGGCAGCCCTGCGGAGGTGAGTTTTTTGACTAATCCTCTTTCCACTTCCCTGTTGCCGGTAACTGATCCGAACGTGATTATAGTATTTATTCCCAGTGTTATCAATCCCGCCGTGATCTTTATGTCCCTGTGCGGGGGTGGGGGCGTGACTGACATGGAGAGCATAAGTTCAGAGGCCGGCCCTGTAGGGGTCACCCTGCCCATATTGGTTATTGTTGATGTGAACTGGCTTGGTCCGAATTTGTTATAAGCCATCCGAAGCACCGGGCTTTTGATAAAGAGAGGGATGATGCGGATCAGGGGATTCTTTTCCTTTGAGACGTTCCTGCTGATTATCTGTTTGATTCTCTTCTCATCAGTCATCATGTGCATGGTGATCTTTACTTCACTGAGTATCTCTTCGAAGGTGTACAGTCCCATTCTGACATCGATGGCGGGCATTGCGAAGAGGGAGAAGTTACGGAGTGTATATACCCCGCACCGTCTGCGGAGATCAAAGGGAACCTGTACCCGAATATGTGGGGAGCCTTTGCCTGAGGCGCTGCGTATATCCTGGAGTACGAAGAGCAGTGTGGAAGCAAGGTATTCGGTGATTGTGCTTCCTGAATCCCTGGCCAGTGCAGCAAGATTTTCAGCAGGAACTTCAAATTCCGTTACCATGAACCTCGGAGCTTCACGCAGTCTGAAAGGAAGATGCCATGCTTTGGGCATCACTGCCGGAGGTGGCATGCCCTTGCCATAATGCCGGGAGAAGAGATCCTCACTGCTGCCGGGCTGTGGTCCCTCCTGGACCTCGGGGAAGGGCAGAACGGTTATGCCTGCCGAGTGTATGAAATAATGGTTGAGAAGTGTCTTAATGAAAAAGATAGCGCCGCCTCCGTCAGTGAGAATGTGAAAGAACTCCACTGAGAGGGAGCATCCCCTGATGAGAATCCTGTAAAGGAGCTCGCCATTCATTGTGCGGGGGAATGGTTGGCAACGGGGGCCGCTGTCAGCCATAACCCTCGGCCGATTGCCATTGTATTCAAGATAATACCAAAAAAATCCCTTGCAGAGCTCAACACTGAAGAAGGGAAACAGACGGGAGGTCTCCTCTGAAGCCTTCATCAGGGCTGGTAGGCTCACCGGGGAAGCAAGGGTGACAGTAATGCGGAATACCCCCGTCAGCTCCGATCCTGTAATGGCAGGATAGATCTTGGCAGCATTGTCCAGTTTCATCCAGTCTGCGGGAGGATTTTTTTCCCCGTTCATCCCCACTTTCTTTTTCGCTCCAAAGATAAGAATATATGCATGTCCGTGTCAAATGTGTTGCCTGGCAGTTTCCGGGCCAGGGGCCGGGTAACTTTGCTATCTTTGTTTCTGTCATACCTAACTTTAACCAGGAAAAATATCATGAAGCAGTTGTTCAGATTTATTCAGCCGGCGCTTTTGCTGGTCTGCACAGTCACCCTTTCGGGACAGAGGCCGGGGCCGGCATACGGACCGGGTTTCATTAAATGGATCGATGATAACAGGATGCTCATCAGGTTATACGATGAGGAAAAGAAGCCTGCGGTCAGAAGTGAGGAGAACCTTGTCACAATGGAGTACAATTGTAAAACGGGCAAATCAGTCAGGGTGGAGAAGTATCGCACTGAGATGCAGCAACTTTCTGATATGCTGCCCGATAGTGTGACTCCCGGGCCTGACATGGCCGTTACGGCAGACAGGCAGTCTGTGGTGATTTTGCGCGATAATGACCTCTGGTATTATTCTTCCGGCAACCGTGAAGGCAAGAGGCTAACCAATGATGCCGGCAAGGAGGTGAATGCCAGATTCGCTCCCGGTGACAGGAAACTCGCATATACAAAGGACAGGGATCTCTATTATTATGATCTGGATGCCGCAAAAGAGACGAGACTCACCTTCGATGCCACTGACAGGATCTACAACGGCTGGGCTTCGTGGGTTTATATGGAAGAGATCCTGGGCAGGGCCTCCAGGTACGCTGCCTTCTGGTGGTCACCCGACGGAGAGCGAATAGCCTATCTCCATACTGATGATAATCCTGTTCCCCTCTATTATCTCAACCGCCTTGAGGATAGTGACGGTCCACGAGGAGAACTGGAGATAGCACACTATCCCAAAGCAGGTGACCCTAATCCGAAGGTGAAAATGGGTATCGTTGAATTATCTACGGCTAAAACCACATGGGTGAAGACAGATGAGTCTGTTGATCAGTATATAGCCTGGCCCTCATGGACACCTGACAGCAGGAGGCTGATGGTGCAGGTCCTTAACCGTGATCAGAATGACATGAGGTTCATACTTGCAGATGTGTCAACCGGTGACTTCATGGAGGTTTATAGCGAGACCAGACCAGCCTGGATTGACTTCTTTGAGGATATCCATATTATGAATGACGGCAGCGGATTTATAGTGCGGAGCTATAGGAATGACTGGCATAACCTCTATTATTACGGATGGGACGGCAACCTGAAATCGCAGATCACAAACTTCGCGTGGAAAGTGACGGGAATAGTCAGGATTGATGAAGCAAGGAAGGAGGTGTACTTCTCCGGCACGGGTCCTGAGCTGTTGGAAAATCACCTTTACAGGGTACGGCTTGACGGAACCCGGCTTATGAAGATAACAGGGAGTGAGGGATTCCACAACGCGTCAGTCTCTCCGGGCGGATCATATTGCCTCGACACCTGGAGCAGTATAAGCAATCCGGGTGGCATTGACCTGATTGATCGCAGGGGCAGGGTCGTCAGGAACCTTTACAGAGAAGAGACCGTACCCTATGATCCATCAAAGCATCAGAAGTATGAGCTGATCAGGATCACCACATCTGATGGTCTTTTTGATATGCCTGCGCTTATTACCTATCCGCTCAATTTCAATCCATCAGAAAAGTATCCCGTAGTATTTACGATCTACGGCGGTCCGGATGCAGGCAGCATCCGCAACCGCTGGCAGAGTCCGCAACCCAGATGGTATGCTGAGAACGGGATTGTTACAATAAATGTTGACCATCGCGGCTCGGGCACATTTGGCAGGAAGGGTCTTGATTATGTGCACCGCTGTCTTGGCAAATGGGAGATATCTGATTATGCAGATGCTGTTAAATGGCTGCGTCAGCAACCATGGGTTGATGCCTCCAGGATGGGCATTACAGGAGGATCATACGGCGGGTACGTAACATGCATGGCTCTGACGGCAGGTGCGGATTACTGGACCCATGGCATCGCCGATTACTCAGTTACTGACTGGCGTCTGTATGACAATGTTTATACCGAGCGCTATATGGATACACCCGAATCAAATCCCGAAGGATATAAGAATGGCTCTGCCATTACCCATGCCCCGGCATTAAGGGGGAAACTGCTCATACGGCACGGAGATATTGATGACAATGTGCACATGCAGAACACTATATGGATGGTGACAACGCTCCAGGATCTCAATAAGCCCTTTGAGATGATGATCTACCCGGGTGAACGTCACGGTTGGGGAGGTCCCAAACGGGTCTTCATGACACATGAGGGCAATAACTTCTGGATGAGGCATTTTTTCGATAAAGAACTCAACTGAAAAGCATTGTGATGTCAGGAGGAATATACAGGAAGAGGCTCGCGGAGGTGCGTGCCCTGATGAAACGCAGGAAGACAGATGCAATTATTATACCCTCATCCGATCCGCATCTGGGCGAATATGTGCCCGATCACTGGAGAGTGATCAGATGGCTGACGGGATTCACGGGCTCAGCAGGAACTGTTGTTATTACACGCACCTTTGCCGGACTGTGGACCGACAGCCGCTATTTCATCCAGGCTGAGGAACAGCTGGCCGGAACAGGGTATGAGCTCGTGAGGCTCAGGATACCACATACCCCGGAGCATATTGACTGGCTGAAGGAGAAGTCGCAC
>CAZVLJ010000020.1:0-28229 GCA_964627825.1 uncultured Rikenella sp.
TGCCTGCCGGAGCGGATGCCTCAAGCAGTTTTTGCAGGAAATCATTGACCTCCCCGGGGGTTGACGCCATACGCTCCTCAAGGGCATAGGCCGCATAGTTGTCGTAGCCCAGCAGTCGGGCCATCTCCAGCCTCAGCTCCGTTATTCGCAGGACAAGCTGCCTGTTATCATGCTCGTTGCCCCTGAAGGCACGCCGCGAGTAAGCTCTGAACATCTGCTCCCTCAGGTCACGTCTGTCAGCATACTGCATGAAGGGCACGTAGCTGGGCGCGTGGAGGGTAAATAGCCATCCCGGCAAGCCCTTTTCACCGGCAAGGGCTGCAGCTGCCTCGCGGGCACCATCGGGCAGCCCGGAGAGATCCTCTTCCTCAGTCAGATGAAAAGTATAGTCATTTGTTTCAGCAAGGACATTCTCCTCGAACTTCAGAGCCAGCGTGGAGAGTTCCATGGTGATAGCCCTGAACGTCTCCTTGGCCTCATCGGATAGTCCGGCTCCGCCACGGACAAAAGCTTTGTACCTGCGGTCAAGCAGGATCTGCTCTTCCGGGTTGAGGGCGAGGTTTTCCCTTGACTCATACACGGACTTAACTCTTTGAAAAAGCCCGGGATTGTGGGTGATGTCATTGGCAAATGAGGTGAGCAGAGGGGAGACGTCACGCGCAGCTTCCTGCAACTCCGGTGTGGCGTCTGAACTGTTCAGGTTAAAGAGGACCGGTGTGATGCGGTTCAGCAGCATGCCGGCGTCCTCAAGTGCCTCTATGGTGTTGTGAAAGTCAGGGGCTGAGGAGCATGAGACAATCTCATCTATCTCCTGTTTTGCTGCTGTAATGGCCTCTTCCACTGCCGGCTTGAAGTGTCCGGGCATGATAAGGTCAAAGGGCGGGATGCCGAAGGGGGTGGCCCATTCCTGCAGGAGGGGGTTATTGGTGGTCATAGGTCAGGTATGTGGTTTGGACAAATATACAATTTACAATTCTTGATGCTCTACGAGCATCGGGTTTGTGTGAGATCTGGCAGTTTTACAATTCTTATTGGTCTACAGCCATCCCTACGGATGTACACCCGGTAATACAATTCTTTATGGTCTACCAATTTCCAATGTATTCGAGTTACCAATCAGTTTTACAATTCTTGATGCTCTACAAGCATCGGGTTTGTGTGAGATCTGGCAGTGTTACAATTCTTATTGGTCTACGACCAATGTCCAATGTATTCAGGTTGCTGACCAGTTTTACAATTCTTATTGGTCTAAGACCAATGTCCAATGTATTCGAGTTACCAATCAGTTTTACAATTCTTGATGCTCTACAAGCATCGGGTTTGTGTGAGATCTGGCAGTGTTACAATTCTTATTGGTCTACGACCAATGTCCAATGTATTCAGGTTGCTGACCAGTTTTACAATTCTTATTGGTCTAAGACCAATGTCCAATGTATTCGAGTTACCAATCAGTTTTACAATTCTTGATGCTCTACGAGCATCGGGTTTGTGTGAGATCTGGCAGTTTTACAATTATTATTGGTCTACGACCAATTTCCAATGTATCCGGACACACTCCCCCAAAAGAACAGTGCCACACCCCGAAGGATATGGCACTTATATACTTGATTCAGGAAAATCAGAACGGCAGATCGTCCATCTCGGGGCTGGGAGATGGGGCGTCCTCGAGTTTCGGGTTGATGATGGCCTGCTGGCCGTTCTCAGCCACGGCTATACCCCTGGTCACAGAGATGGCATTCAGGTTTGTGATATAGTTCACCAATCCGTTCTTTTCCCAGCGGTTCCCCTTGATATTGAAGACTATGGTTACCTCCTGCTTCAGCCATGACTCATCAATGATCTCGCATTTCTCCTGTGTGAGCTGGAACTTGATAAAGTCAATGTAAGCCTGTCCGCCGCTGGTATCCTTGTGTTCAATAACGAATTCACGTTTACGGAAGCGCTCATTGATCCTGTTGACGGGGTAGACCTCTGCTATCTTGCCGGTGATCTGGTATTCCATTATTCTGATTCAGTTATGACAATCTTCTCTATCCTGTCGCCTGCCCTGATTTGGTCAATCACCTCAATTCCCTCAACCACCTTACCGAAGCAGGTGTGCTTCCCGTCCAGGTGTTTGGTATTTGTCCTGCTGTGGCAGATGAAGAACTGTGATCCGCCGGTGTCTTTGCCGGCATGGGCCATTGACAGCACCCCGCGGTCATGGTACTGCTTTTCGCCGTCGGTTTCGCATTTGATCCTGTACCCGGGGCCGCCTGTTCCCACGCGCGGATCACTCATCTCTTTTGAGAAGGGGCATCCGCCCTGTATGACGAAGTCAGGGATGACCCTGTGGAATGCCAATCCTTCATAGAATCCCTTTCTCGCCAGGGTCACGAAGTTATCCACGGTGCCCGGGGCATCGTCATCATAGAGTGAAGCTTTCATTGTCCCCTTTGAGGTATGTATCTCGGCTGATATCATTGCTTAACGATCTCCAGGAGCTCAACGTCAAACATCAGTGTTGAATAGGGCGGGATGGGGCCTGTTCCCTGTTCGCCGTAGCCAAGTTCGAAGGGGATGTAAAATTTGAATTTTGATCCTACGGGCATAAGCTGAAGACCTTCCTGCCATCCCTGGATAACCTGGTTGACAGTGAACTGTACAGGTTCGCCGCGGTCAACAGAGGAATCAAAGACTGTACTGTCTGTGAGCATGCCTGTATAATGGACCTTTACAACGTCAGTCGGGCCCGGTTTTTCGCCTGTGCCCATGGTGACCACTTCGTACTGCAGTCCGCTGCTTGTCTCCTGTATGCCATCGCGCTTCTTGTTCTCGGCAAGATATTTTTCACCTTCATCGATATTGCTGGCGTACCTCTTTTTCAGCTGCTCCATCTGCCTGTTCTGCATGTAGGTCATGACGTAGGTCTGAGCTGTCTCTTCGTCAAGGGTGTTTTTGCCGTCTTTGGCATCAAGCATTCCTTTTGCTATCAGTACAGGGTCAATATCCAGACTGTCAGTCATATAATAAAAGTAGTTGGCAATACCCAGGGCATAGGCAAGAGAATCATCTGAGCTCTTAACTTTTGTGCCTGTGACACTTGACTTTGTATTGCATGATGAAAGGATCATGGCCGCAGCCGCGGCGACAATAACTAAACCTCTGATTTTCATTGTGTATGTTTTAAGAAATTAAATTTTGGGCAAAGATAATATTTTGAATCTCAAGTCAGGGCAATTGTTCTTCTTTTATTACCTCCAGCAGTTCAACTTCAAATATAAGTGTTTCAAAGGGTTTGATGATATTGCCCGCGCCCCGTTCGCCATAGGCGAGGTCATAAGGGATATAGAGCATCATTTTGGAGCCCTCCTTCATTAGTTGAAGGCCTTCAACCCAGCCGCGGATGACGTTATTAACGCGGAACTCAGCCGGTTCTCCCCGGTCATATGATGAGTCGAACTGTTTGCCGTCAGTTGTCTTTCCGGCGTAGTGCACTTTGACCATATCTTCTGGTCCGGGGGTTGCTCCCGTACCTTCGCTGAGAACCTTGTACTGCAATCCGCTGGGGGTGGTTACCACTCCTTCCGCCTCTGCGTTTCCGGCCAGCCATATTCTGGCAGCCTCAATCTGTTCGCCGTACTCGGCCATCAGCCGCGCCTTCTCACGTCTCTGCATATAACTGACAATGAATGCGGTGGTAGTACTGTCGTTCATCAGTGGCTTCTCTTTGGAGGCATCGCTCATTCCTTTTGAAAAGAGTTTTACATTGATATTGATGCTGTCTCCGACGTAGTATTTGTAGTTTGCCACCCCGAGTGCATATGAGAGGGAGTCATCGGCTCCTGCAAGTTTCGATTTCTGTGCTGCTGCGGGTAACAGGCTGATGGAGGCCAGTGCCGCAACCAGGATAAGTCTGGATGTCTTCATATATCTGCTTCTTTTATTTACTGACAGGTGGCGTTCTTTTGCCCTGTCTTGTTTCAGTGGCGCAAATATACCACAAATCATTTCCTGATTGCCCTGGTGATGACCCTTTTTCCGGGAGGGCCGGGAAGCAGTGACACTTCAAACCCCAGCTCCTTGAGCATCCTTTTCAGATTGCCTTTGGCAGAGTAGGTTACGAAGACCGAACCGGAGCGGGTCACTGCCGCAATTTTCTGCATCACCTCAATGGTCCACATCTCGGGCTGTTTATCGGGGCCGAAGGCATCGAAGTATACCAGGTCATATTCCCCGCCAGGCTCCTCGCATGTCAGGTCTGTCACTCTTTTATTGATGGTAAACCATTCTGACAGTGCGACTGGTTCGTTCCATGGGGCATCATGGATAGCTGTGAGAATCTCATGCGCCTCTCCGCCGATCAGGATTCCGTAGTTAAGCAGGCTGACGAGGGAGGGATCAAGGGGGTATTTTTCGAGGGTGGTGTAGGAAACAGGCAGGCCTTTCTCACCTGCATACAGTGCCGTGAGAAGAGCATTCAGCCCGGTGCCGAAACCCACTTCGAGGATGGAGATATTGCTCCTGTCCATACTGCCCAGGCCTGCATTGATGAAGATATGGCGTGACTCTGTGAGGGCACCGAACCGCGAGTGGTAATGCTCATTCATCCCAGGTACGTACAGTGTGTGGGAGCCGTCTTCTGTTATGATAAGTTTTGTATCCATCTGATAGGACAGGCAAGAGGCATTAGACAATAGGCAATAGTGTTGACAATAAATCTAAAAATCCTCAGACCTCAGACCCTCAGACCTCAGACCTTCAGACCTTCAGACCTCAGACCTTCAGACCTTCAGACCTCAGACCTTCAGACCTTCAGACCTTCAGACCTCAGACCATGACGAGTCATACCATGCCCGCACATCGGTAGCAATCATTCCGGCTCTCCTGGCTGCCTCAATCCCGAGGTCTCCGTCTTCAAACACCTCGCATTGGGCCGGAGGCACTCCCATCAGTTCAGCACACTTCAGGAATGTTTCCGGGTGCGGCTTATGGTGTGTAACATCATTGGCCGTTACTATTATATCAAAGTATTCCCTGATACCTATTATCTCAAGCGTCTTTTCCACCGCCTCGCGGTGCCCTCCCGTCCCTACGGCTATCGGCATTTCCCCGTGGTACTTCTGTACGAGGGCAGTCACCGGCTCAATAGGCGTTACATTATGCTGAATGGCATAGAACTCTTCAAGCTTTACACGCATGATATCATCAGGATCAACTATCCCCGTCTTGCCGTTGACAGCAATCACCTCTTCTGCAATCTTCCATCCGGGTGCTCCGGTTTGGGCCTGAAGGAAAGCGGTATCCATGATAATACCGAACCTCAGGCATGCTTTCTGCCATGCCTGGTAATGCCATGGCATTGTGTTGGCAAGGGTTCCGTCAAGATCGAAGATGAGTCCTTTGACTCCGGGGGTAATGTCGTACATGTGAATCAGGCAATAGGCAATAGGCAATAGGCAATAGTGTAAAATTGCAGGTTTAGCGGCTATTTGTCGAGAAATTTCTTTACCTCTTCTGCCACGTTTTCGCCGGTGAATCCCAGTTTCTGGTCGAGCACGCCGTATGCGGCTGAGAAGCCAAAGCTCTCCATGCCCCACACTTTTCCTTCCGGTCCTGCGAATCCGAGCATGGTCACCGGCAGACCTGCCGTCAGGCAGAATACCGGGATGCCGGGAGTCATGACACTCTGACGGTATTTCTCATCCTGCAGACGGAACAATCCTTCTGAGGGAGCTGAGACGATCCGTGTTTTCACTCCATCTGCGGCAAGTAGGGAGGCTGCCTCAACCAGTGTGGCCACTTCGGAGCCGCTGGCCACCATTATAATGTCAGGTCTGCCGTCACTATCAGCCACGGTATAGGCACCCTTAGCGGCCATGGCGGCTGCTTTGGTACGTGATTCACCTGCAGCCGGGAGGTTTTTTATACCCTGTCTTGACAGTATCAGGGCCGTGGGTGTTGTTTTGTTCTCCAGCGCCAGTTTCCATGCAATATTCGTCTCAGGGGCGTCAGCCGGTCGCAGCACCAGCATGCTGTTCTCGCCGTGGTGGTTCTTAAGGTGCTCCATAAGCCGTATCTGTGCTTCCTGCTCCACCGGCTGGTGGGTGGGACCATCCTCGCCCACGCGGAATGCGTCATGGGTCCAGACGTATTTGACCGGCAATCCCATCAGGGCAGCCAGCCTTACGGCAGGCTTCATATAGTCCGAGAAGACAAAGAATGTGCCGCACACCGGAATGACACCTTTGTGGAGAGCCATGCCGTTAGCAACTGCTGCCATGGTCAGCTCGGATACCCCGGCATGGAGGAAGGCTCCGGAGAAATCGCCCTTCATAAAGGGTCTGCTCTTCTTCAGAAAACCGTCTGTCTTGTCCGAGTTGGCAAGGTCAGCTGAGGCTACAATCATATTGGGAATTTTCTCAGCGAATAGCGAGAGGAGCACTGAAGAGGCATTTCGCGTGGCCTCATTCTCCTTCTGTGCCACCGCGCTGAAATCAATGTCAGGAACGTCTCCTGAATAGAAGCTCTCCAGCTGACGTGCCGCTGAAGGATTTTCCGCTGCCCATGCATCCCTCTTCTCTCTCCAAGCCTGAGCTTCAGCCTTTCGGATACTCAAATTCTCCTCGTACAATTTTCTGACATCACTGAAGATCAGGAAGGGATTCTCCGGATCTCCGCCGAGGGCTGCAACTGACTTTTTAAATGAGGCGCCGGCATGTGTCACAGGCTGGCCGTGGGTTGATGTTTTGCCTTCGAAGCTGTTTTCCGCTTCGTCAATTAGGCCTTTGCCCATTACTGTCCTGCCAATGATCAGCACCGGTTTTACCTTTTCATCCACTGCCATGCGGAGGGCTCCGCGTATCTGGTCATGACTATGACCGTCGATCTCCATTACCCTCCAGCCCCAGGCCCGGTATTTGTCGGCAGTATCTTCCGATGTTACCGCGGATGTTTCTGTAGAGAGCTGTATATCATTTGAATCATAGAACATTATCAGGTTGTTCAGCCCGAGGTGTCCGGCCAGCCTGCCTGCTCCCTGTGATATCTCTTCCTGTATGCCGCCGTCGGAAATATATGTATAGATCTTATGTTCAAAGAGCCTGCCAAAGCGGGCAGCCAGGAATCGTTCCGCTATGGCTGCGCCTACGGCCATTGTATGTCCCTGACCCAATGGTCCGGAAGTGTTCTCGACCCCCCGTTTAACATCAAGTTCCGGATGGCCGGGTGTGACGCTGCCCCACTGGCGGAACTGCATAAGATCATCAAGAGCAAAGTTGCCTGTGAAGGTCAGTACCGAGTAGAGCATGGGCGACATGTGGCCGGGATCAAGAAAGAAGCGATCCCTGTTTATCCACTCCGGGTCAGCCGGGTCAAACCGGAGGAATTCGGAATAGAGGATATGAATAAAATCTGCGCCTCCCATAGCCCCGCCGGGGTGGCCTGAGTTAGCCTTCTCCACCATTGCCATTGACAGGATGCGGATATTGTCTGCTGCGCGTTCGTTTACGTTCTTAGTCATGATTATAGTATAAGCCTTAATAAAAAAGTAAAAATAGATAAAAAAGTTTAACCCTTTACCGGTCAGGCATTATAGGTTGAAGAAGCGGTATCGCCTCCGCGACCGGTCCAGTTGGTATGGAAATGTTCACCTTCCGGCCTGTCTGTCCGTTGGTATGTATGAGCCCCGAAGTAATCGCGTTGTGCCTGCAGCAGGTTTGCCGGCAGCCATGCAGAGCGATAGCTGTCAAACCATGCCAGGGCGGCGCTCATGGCCGGAACGGGAATGCCCTCTTTCACTGCACCGGCAACAACCCTTCTCCAGCTCTCACTGTTCTCCCTCAGTGCCTGGGAGAAATAGCCGTCCAGGATCAGGTTGGCAAGGCCGGGCTCAGCTCTGAATGCTTCATATATCTTGTTGAGGAAGGCTGAGCGGATGATGCATCCTCCCCGCCAGATCATGGCTATCTCGCCGTAGTTAAGATCCCATTTGTATTCTTCGGCTGCGTTCCGGAGAAGGTTGAATCCCTGGGCGTAGGAGACGATCTTGGAGGCATAAAGCGCCTTACGGATATCATCAATAAACTCCTTCTTGTTTACGACCGCGCCTTTCGCCGGGCTGCCGAACAGGGGAGAGGCTTTGACTCTCTCCTTTTTCATTGAGGAGATGAACCTGGCAAAGACCGACTCGCCTATCAGGCTGAGGGGCACCCCGTGATCAAGGGCGCTGACAACGGTCCATTTGCCTGTTCCCTTCTGTCCGGCTGAATCAAGGATCTTCGTTACCATGGGCTCTCCGTCCTCGTCCCTGAACCGCAGTATCTCACCGGTAATCTGGATGAGGTATGAGTCCAGCTCACCCTTGTTCCAATCGTCAAAGATATCAGACATCTCATCATAGGTGAATGCTCCTGATTGTAGCATCAGGTGGTATGCTTCGCAAATCAGCTGCATGTCACCGTATTCAATGCCGTTATGGGCCATCTTTACAAAGTGGCCGGCACCGTTGTCTCCTATCCATGTGACGCATGGAGCGCCGTCAGAGGCACGGGCTGCTATTGAATGGAAGATATCTTTGACATGAGGCCATGCTGCCTTTGATCCGCCCGGCATCAGCGAGGGACCCAGCAGCGCTCCCTCCTCACCGCCGGAGACACCTGTACCGATGTAGAGCAGACCCTTGCTCTCCACATGGGCCGTCCTCCTGATTGTGTCAGGGAAGTGCGAGTTGCCTCCTTCTATTATTATGTCTCCCTCATCAAGCAACGGGATCAGCATCTCAATGAAGTCGTCAACCGGCCTGCCTGCCTTGACCATCAGCATCACCTTCCTGGGCCTGCTGAGGTTTGATATGAGTTCTTCAAGAGAGTAGGAAGGAATTATCTGTTTCCCTTTGCCACGGCCCTCCACGAACGCCGTGACCTTGTCTGTTGTGCGGTTGAACACCGCCACCGTATAACCCCTGCTTTCTATGTTCAGCACCAGGTTCTCACCCATCACTGCAAGCCCTATCAGTCCTACGTCTGCTTTCATATTATTAGTTTATGATAATTGTTATTTAATTATTTTAAAACCAAGGTCTTTCATTATCTGTGCAGCCCGTGAGTCATCCGTTCTGACGCTGTATGACCCGAACTCACGTCTGATCCTGTAGTTGTCACGAAGATACTCGAATTTTTCCCTTTCCTTCCTGAAGAGAGTGTCATCGCCGGCTATCGGGTAAGTGTGCCATACAGCCCGGGCTACCAGGTCAAGACTGTTGTCATTAAGGCCGGACAGGTCTATCACCGGCGCTTCCGGTGCAGGCAACTCCGCCGGAGTCCAGTGTTCCAGCGGTATCCCCAGTGTCTCTGCTACCACCCTCACAGAGCTGATAGTGGCGTTCGCTTTTCCGTCAACCGAATAGCCTGCTATATGAGGTGTAGCTATGTCAGCCATCGCAATCAGCCGGGGATCAGCTACGGGCTCCCCCTCCCAGACATCGAGGCTGGCGCCCCTGAGCAATCCTTTTTCAAGTGATTCGCGCAGGGCGATGTTGTCAACCACCTCTCCGCGAGATGTGTTGATGAGGAGTGCGTCTTTCTTCATTTCCGAAAGATTATGGAGCTCCAGGAGATGATATGTCTTGTCCCGGCCCTCACGGGTGAGGGGGACGTGTAATGTAATTATATCACAATCTGTCAACAATGTACGCAGGGGGTGGAACTCAGTTCCACCCCTGCCTGCCCCCGTAAACAAATCTGAGTCGTGGGTCTTGGTCCCACGCCTGTATCCCTCCGTTTGTAATCCTCTGCTCTCTTCACGTCTCTGCCGGGGTGGATCATTCAGCAAAACCCTCATGCCCAGGGCGCGGGCGGCACGTTCCACCTTTGACCCGACGTTTCCTACCCCCGCAATGCCCAGTGTCAGCGACGGAAGATCGAGTGAGTGCTTCTCTGCCAGGAAGAAGAGGAGTGAGGTGAGGTACTGCATTACCGAACCCGAGTTACACCCCGGAGCATTGGCCCACCTGATGCCATTTTCATTCAGCCAGTCAATATCTATGTGATCAAATCCTATGGTTGCCGAAGCTACTATCTTAACCCGGCTGCTCTCCAGGAGGCTGCGGTTGCATTGTGTGCGGGTGCGCACTATCAGCGCATCCGCATCTGCAACAAGACGGGCATCAATACTACGGCCAGGAGCGTACACCACCTCTGCAAAAGGCTCGAAGGTTCCCCTGATGAAGGGTATCTTATCATCAATAACGATTTTCATTGGTCTATTCGGCTGCCTTCCACAGTCCTGTGGCCGGATTGGAGATGAAGTAGAACTCTTCTCCGTCAGCGCTCTTATGGAAGCCTGTCTGCAGGCTGAGCGGGTCATATTTTTGCATAAGTGTCCCGAGCTCGCCGAAGCCGTATCCGACAGACTCAACTTCTTCGCGCGTGAGATGCCCGGCGGCATAGGTCACCCTGAAACGGTTCTCGGGTGAGCCGTGAATGAGATGGGCTGCAGCACTCAGGTTCTCCTTAAGATCATCATTGTCATCCGTGAAAGCAAGGATCTCAGGAGTGGTACGGTAACCGTACTTTCTTATCAACCTGTCAATAGCCGGGTCCTCGCCAAAGGTTTTTACCCCCGGAGCAAGCACAACCAGCTCTCCATCATCAGCAATGGCCATACGGGTGCGGTAAATGCTCTTGTTACCGAGCCATGTGCTCTTGTACTCTTCAGGATCGAGCCATACAATCACCTTCCTCAGTCGTTCAGGCAGGGTGGTAAAATTCACCTCCCGCGAGAGAGCCGCAGCCTGGTTGAAGCATTCGATATCATCTCCTGCAAACATGCCCCTGATCTTCAGCCTTCCCTCACTGTCAGGCGCCACAACTGTAAGGATATACAGCAGCGGCAATCGCGGTGCAGCTATCTCCGATGCCCTGTTCAGTACCGCCCTGACAGGATTGTCAGTGGTGCCAAGGATGTTTTCTATGCCATATACTGCACCAATGAAATGGCTTTTATTGATAGCCTCGCTGCCTCCGCAACCCACGAAAACGTTCTTGTTGTAGTTGGCCATTCCCGTTACCTCGTGCGGGACCACCTGCCCCACCGAGATGATCAGATCATGTCCACCGGAGGCTGGCAGCCTGTTGACCTGTACCGGATAATCAAACGTCAGCCTGCCTTCAGTGACACATGCAATGAACGAGGCGGGCACTCTTCCCAGTTCCTCAATGTCAGTTCGCCACCGGTGCTCACGGAAGAGTGTATGAGGTACTTTGCCGAACATTTTCCCGAGCTCAGCCCCGGTCATCGCTGCATGTGTGCCCAGTGCCGGAAGGATGTCCGTGACACGTTCACCCAGGTTCTCCCACAGGAGCTCAGTTATCATTCCGGCCCCGGAATGGGCACGCGTGATGTCAGGCGGCAGCAACAGCACCCTCTTCCTGTTGCCAAAGGCTGCCAGAACTATCTCCAGGGCTGATCTTACCTGATCCCTGCCCAGTTCCTTATCAGGTCCGCTTTCCGAATAGTATATCATATCATCTCCTTTCTTCTGGCTGTTTGTTTTACATCAATCCTTCTCATTTACGCCGCCAAATATTCTCCTTCATTTTTTTTACTGATCAGACCATTTTGGTTTTTCCGGCAGCGACCGGCGGAACTCATCAATCAGCCTCTCCTCGTATTCGCCTCCGTAGGTGCCTGATAGAAATCTTTCCAATGCCGTGTCATGGAACAGCTTCCATGACATGTTTTCATGTCCCGGCACTACCGGGAAAAACAGAGCCCCGTTATCGGTGGCCGCTTTGAGATCGCCCGGTGCGTCACCGATCATCAGTATCCTGTCATGGGGATACCTGCCTGTCGCCGCCATGGCTATATGTTCGCTCTTGGTTCCCTGTTCCTGTCCGGCTATTGCCTTGACGAACCCATCAATTGAGTGTTCCTTCCACTCCCTGGTGAGCGCTTCCAGGGGTGTCTGTGAAACAACTATCGCGTCAGCCGCCATGCTGATTTTTTCTATAGACCTGCGGGCATAGGTGAACGGCGGAGTGTTACGGAGCCACCTGGCGATGTCTTCATTTATGGCGAGGGTCCAGCGAAGCACCTGCTCAAGGGCAGGGTGGGGGTGGTGCTCCACGTATCTGCTGAAGGCCGGATTGCCCAGCCTGGTCTCCTGACTTACCCACTCGCGGAGAGGTTCCATATCCGGAAGAGTAATCCCGGTCTCAACAACTTCCGGCCTCAAAGCCAGCAGATCCATCACCCTGATCAGGGCCGGGAAACGATTGATGCCCCGGGTCACGGAATAGAGATTGACAAAATCCCATGTCTCGCGGACATATTTCGCAATGGCGAAGAGGCCAAAATACTTAACCGTGTTAGGGCAGAAGAACTCCTTATGCTTCACCTCCATTGTATCAAAGACGCAGCCATCGGAGTCTATCCCTATAAAAAAATTCTTTTCCGGTTTGAACTGTTCCAGAGGACTCATGTTGTTTCTCTTTGGCGGCTACCATTATAATGACAACCGGGAGCCGTAAAAGTTCCCGTTAAACGCCGCTGTATGCGCTGAATCCGCCATCAACGGGTATCACCACCCCGGTAACGAATGAGGATGTGTCAGAGAGAAGGTAAAGCATTGTGCCTACCAGCTCTTCCGGTTCAGCGTACCGTCCCATTGGGGTTGCAGAAATTATCTTTCTTCCCCGCGGGGTCATCTCACCTGTCTGTTCGTCAGTGAGCAGGAACCTGTTCTGGTTCGTAAGCAGAAATCCCGGTGCGATGGCGTTGACCCTCACCCCGGCAGGGGCAAAATGGACTGCCAGCCACTGGGTGAAGTTGTTGATTGCGGCTTTTGCGGCTGAGTATGCAGGGATCTTGGTGAGGGGTCTGTATGCATTCATTGAGGAGATATTCAGTATGGCCCCGCTGCTTTTTTTTACCATGTCCTCAGCCAGGATCATTGTTGGAAGCACTGTTCCCTTGAAGTTAAGGTCGAAGACTCCGTCGAAACCTTCGATGTCAAGATCGAAGAAGGTTCCGCCAAGCTCTTTATCGCTGCCGATGCACTCTTTGGCTGTGGTGGCCGAGGCTTTATTGCCCCCTGCACAATTGATCAGAATATCTAAAGATCCGAATTTTTCCCTGATCTCTTCCCGTGCCCTGATGAGCGAATCCCTGTCAGTAACGTCGGCGCCGATGCCGACGGCCAGCCCGCAGTCGGGTCTGGCAGTCATCTCTTCAGCCGTTACTGTTCCCCTTGCAGGTTTGACATCAAGGATTATCACTGTCACCCCTGCGCTGCAGAGCCCTTTAACCAGGGTCATCCCTATCACCCCGCTGCCGCCGGTGATGGCGGCCACTTTTCCTTTCAGATCGCTGAAATCATTCATATCTTATTTTGATTTAATCAATTACTATTGGGTTGTATTTAGGTACCAGCAGTTTCATCACTATCCATCCGATCAGGTATGCCACGGCGCATATACAGAAGACGATGAAGTAGCCGGCCCTGATGCCTTCAAATCCCATGAGGTTCATGGGTCCGTTCAGATACTTGGCGCCGGCAGCCAGAAGTTCGTTGGTCATCACTTCAGCCCGGCCGTCAACCAGTGTTGTGCCTGATGCAAAATCAAACAGTGCCCCTGACCCTTTATTGATAATGAATGCGCCTATGCCGCCAGCCATGCCGCCTATCCCGGTGACGGTGGCAATGGCTGATTTCGGAAACATATCACCTATGGTGGAGAAGAGGTTGGCTGACCATGCCTGGTGGGCGGCACCGGCTATACCAATAATTATTATGGGGAACCAGTATGACAGGTGTCCCAGCGGCTGGGCCAGCAGTGCCAGCAGGGGGAAGAATGCAAAGATCAGCATCGCGCGCATACGGCCGGCATAGGGATTCATTCCCAGCCTGTCAACAAAGAACCTTGGCAACCAGCCTCCTATGATGGAGAGCATGACGATGGCGTACAGGACAAAGATGAGTGTCTTTGCCATGGCGGTGTCGGAGGTAAGTCCGTATACATCACTGAGATAAGCAGGTGTCCAGAAGAGGTAGAACCACCAAACGCCGTCTGTCATGAATTTGCCAAAGGCGAAAGCCCAGGTCTGTTTGAATTTGAATGTCTGAAGGAAGGGGATCTTCTTTTCAGGTTTTTCAACGTTATTGTTTGCAATTTTCTCCGCTATGGCATCCTGGTTGATGTAATCAAGCTCGGCTTTGTTTACCAGCGGGTGTTCATGGGGTTTCTTGTACATGAAGATCCAGAAACCCATCCAGATGAAACCTATTACCCCGATGACAATAAATGCCATCTCCCATCCGTATCTGGCGGCAATTACGGGCACGGTTATCGGAGCAATCAGTGCCCCCACCTGGGCGCCGGAGTTGAAGATGCTGGTAGAGAAGGCGCGATCTTTCTTCGGGAAGAATTCCGCCGTGGTCTTGATGGCGGCAGGGAAATTACCCGCCTCACCCAGTGCCAGCACGAACCGGGCAAAGATAAAGAGGGTGACACTGACCGTGGTCACCATCCCTATGTTGTCAACAGTGCCTATTATCTTTCTTGCTTCCTCAAACCCGACAAACCATTTGCCGGCGGTGATTCCTGAGGTGGCAATGCCGCAGAATGCATGGAGCACGGCTCCGGCCGACCAGACGCCGATAGCCCAGAGGAATCCCTTTTTTGTATCTATCCAGTCAACAAACCTGCCGGCGAAGAGCAGGCAGACGGCGTAAAAGATAGAGAAGAGACCGGTAATTGTACCGTAATCATTGTTGGTCCAGTGAAACTCGGGCGCTATGAAATCCTTCCAGGTAAGGGAGAGGACCTGACGGTCCATGTAGTTGATGGCTACCGAAAAAAACAACAGTCCGGTGATTGCCCACCGGTAATTAGTCATTTTCGCATCTGTGGCTGTTGAAGACATACTGTTTGGATAAAAGATTATTACTTATCATAATAGATCACGACTCTGCCCTGACATGCTCTGCAGTTCAGGATGCCGATGATCTGATTCTTTTAATGATTTCAATTGATTTGCTTACTGTTGCAGTCAGTTCTTTCCAGTCAGCTGCCCTGACTATCTTATCAGTTATCAGGGCAGATCCCATGCCCACGCATGTTACGCCGGCGGTGAACCACTTCTCAAGGCTTTCGGCTGAAGGTTCAACACCGCCTGTGGGCATGATGCTGGTCCAGGGGCATGGACCTTTAACGGCTTTGACAAATGATGGTCCTCCAATGGTGTTGCCAGGGAAGATCTTCACTATCTCCGCCCCGAGTTCCTCGGCCTGTGAAATCTCTGTCACTGTACCGCAGCCTGGTATCCAGAGCACTTTTCGCCGGTTGCATATTCTTGCCACCTCCGGGTTGAGTGATGGCGCTACTATGAAGTCAGCTCCCATCTGCATGAAGATGGCTGCAGTAGGGGCATCAGGCACTGACCCTGCCCCGATCATCATATCAGGCAAAGTTGTTCGGACCCATTTCATGACTTCGGCAAAGACCTCATGGGCAAAGTTGCCCCTGTTGGTAAACTCGAAGACTCTTGCACCGCCTGCATGGCATGCGGCAATAACCTCCCTGCACACCTGCACGTCAGGATGCCAGAAGAGTGGTACCAGGCCCGTCTCTTCCATGGCAAGGGCTACATTGATGCGTCTGAAACGTGACATATTTATGATTTTATCAGAATCCGAAATAGTTCTTTGCATTGTAATATGAGATCATCTCCACTATCTTACCGATGGTCTCCATCTCAGATGCGGGAAGCTTGCCCTTATCAATGTCTTCACCGAGCATGTTGCATAGTATCCTCCGGAAATATTCATGCCTGGGATAAGAGATAAAACTTCGTGAGTCAGTGAGCATTCCCACGAACCTGCTGAAGAGCCCCATCAGCGAGAGGGCATTGAGCTGGTTGATCATGCCGGTTTCCTGGTCAAGAAACCACCATCCGGCTCCGAATTGTATCTTACCGGGGATAACGCCATCCTGGAAGTTTCCGATCATTGTGGCTATCAGCTCGTTGTCACCGGGATTGAGATTATAGACTATCGTTTTTGTCAGTTTGCCCTGGCTGTCGAGACGGTCGAGGAACCTGGAGAGCGTTTTGGCAACAGTAAAGTCGCCTATGGAATCATATCCCGTGTCAGGTCCCAGCTGTGCAAACATCCTGCTGTTGTTATTGCGCATTGCTCCGTAATGGAACTGCTGCACCCAACCTCTCCCGGCGTCCATGACGGCAAGCTCATAGAGCATGGCCGACTTGAATCTGGAGATCTCTTCCGGGCTCAGCACGGTTCCGGCAAGGACCTTTTGCAAAATGGCGCCAACCTCCTTTTCAGAATAATCATCTGCATGGAACTGTTCTATTCCATGGTCACTCAGAACGCATCCTGCATCTGCGAAGTACTGGTGCCTGTTGCGCAACGCCTCAATCAGGGAGGCAAATCCCTTTATCTCCGTATCTGATGCTTCTTCAAGCTTCCCTATGTATTCAATGAATTTTGCCGGATTTTCCGGAGACATGGCCCTGTCAGGCCTCCATGCCGGCAGCACCTTTATCTCAAAGCCCTCATTCTTAAGCGCTTTATGATGCTCCAGGCTGTCAATAGGGTCATCAGTGGTGCATATCACCTCAACGTTGAATTTCTTCATCAGTCCGCGCGCCGAGTATTCCGGCTGCTGCAGCAGGGCAGTGCACTCCTCCCATATCTCCGCAGCTGTAGCAGGATTGAGGAGCCTGCCAACGCCGAACACCCTTTTCAGCTCGAGATGGGTCCATGCATAGAGCGGATTGCGCATGGTCATGGGGACGGTCTCTGCCCAACGGTCATATTTTTCACGGAAGGAGGTATCCTTCCCGGTTATGTATCGCTCATCTATACCGTTGGATCTCATGGCCCTCCACTTGTAGTGATCACCTTCAAGCCATAGCTGCCCCAGGTCTTCAAACCGCCTGTCAGCGGCAATGGCCTCAGGACTGAGGTGACAGTGGTAGTCAATTATCGGGAATCCCTCTGAATATTCGTGGAAGAGCCTGCGGGCGGCTTCACCCTGCAGCAGGAAATCTTCGTTTATATACTCTTTCATTGTATTGTTGTTAGGTGGTTGTGAAGAGTCTTATAATATGTCTCCTGTAAATATTTTCCCACACGCATGTTGATATAACCTGCTCATTTTCCTTCAGCTGATCAGTGTACTCCTGCCCCAGTTCAGCAGCCACTTTGTACCCGACATGGATGAGCTGGCGGAAGCTTGGATTATAGTCGGGATCACCCGGGATATGCCTCAGGGAGGCGGCGAACTTCAATGTGTCCCAGGTATCAACTTCGTCAGGAGAGGGTAGCATCTCAGGCCTGATATCAATGACATTGAGGTAAGGGCCGCACAGTTCCTCGCGCCGGTAATAGGCACTCCTGTATATCATCCTGGCTATCTCCAGGCCCCTGCCGCCCGAGAGGGCAAGCCCGATCACCTCCTCAAGCCAGGTGGTACCTGCCGTCTTCAGGTGCAGACCGCAGTCGTGCTTGCGGATGAGGTTGCCGATGACCGGGTAGATTGAGAACTTGTCACTGCCGGAGTGAACGCTCAGCTTGATACCGGCGGGCAGGTTAAACTGCCTGACCGCATATTTTATCACAAGGATATCCTCCTCGAACTCCCTGGTGAAGCGTTCGGGGTCGCCTACGTAATCAACACCCTTGTTAAAACGGCCCGTGAACTTGGGAGCGATGGTCTGCACGGGTATCTCCAGGTCCGCCAGACCTTTGAGGATGAACAGAAGATCAAGAGGCTTCTGGGGCTGGTCAACCTCGTCCATTGAGACCTCAGTGACGAAGCTGCCTTCACCCTTTGCCGAGGCTATATGCCTGTAGATGGCAGCTGCCTCATTGACGGCAAAGAGGAATTTCTCCGCGAATTCCCTCAGGTACTGTTCAGTAATGGTAAAACTGTTACCAATACCGGGTATCATTAACTGGCCGCAGAACGACCTGTGAGCCTCAACAAATCCCTCGATGTCCGTATCTGATGCCTTACGGCCGATATAATCAGCCACATCAAGAGTGAAGAAGTCGGAGTGTTCGATGAACCTGTCTACAGTAGTGAGGTTAATGTGATCAGCATCAACGAAGTAAGGTCCGGTGTAGTTCAATGCCTTCACGGCAGCGTCAGCCTCGGCTCTGACATCTGCCGGTTCCGAATGGACAATAAGATGTTCCCTGTTTGATTTGTTCCAGACAGGGATTACCTCGATACCAAGTTCTGATGCAGCCTGCATGAGGGCTTCAAGCTGTGCCCTGCCCTGGTGTGAAAACCTGTCGCCTATCCCGAATGAATATTTGCCCGGTTCTTTCATCTTTATCATTTTTAATGGTTTTCTGCTTTGTCGGTAAAATAGCAATAAAAAACTAAATTAGTGTTTTAAAAACACATTTAAATAACAATGATAAGAAGGTTCGCATTCATAGTCATAGTGACGCTGCAATCGGTTGCCATGACCGGTCAGGTCAGGCATATCACCGTAGCTGCTGACAGCAGCGGCGAATTCACTTCCGTTCAGGAGGCTGTCAACTCCATAAGGGCCTATATGTCTGATACAACGTACATGCATATCAGGGCAGGCGTGTACCGGGAAAAGATTGTCATCCCCTCGTGGGTCACCAATCTTTTCATGAAGGGAGAAGGGGCCGGGAAGACTGTGATCACCTGGGATGATTATGCAGGTCTGCGCAACATGGGCACCTTCCGGACCTATACAATCTGGATTCAGGGAACGGGCTTCACGGCAGAGGATATCACCTTTGAGAACAGCGCCGGTCCGGTGGGGCAGGCGGTGGCGGTGCATGCTGACGGTGACAGGGCTGTCTTCCGCCGTTGCAGGCTGCTGGGCAACCAGGACACTCTCCTCACTGCCAACCAGGAGAGCAGGCAGTACTTCGAGGAGTGTTACATAGAGGGAACCACTGATTTTATCTTTGGTCCCGCTACTGTCTGGTTTGAGAGATGTCATATTCACAGCAAGAAGAATTCATATGTAACAGCTGCCTCCACCGTTGCTGATCACGAGTACGGGTATGTCTTCAACCGGTGCAGGCTCACGGCGGCGGAGGGGATTGAGAGGGTTTACCTGGGCAGACCGTGGCGACCGTATGCCGCCACTCTCTTCATGAGGTGTGAGCTTGGCAGTCACATTCTTCCGGCAGGGTGGCACAACTGGGATAATCCGGCCAACGAACAGACCGCCCGTTATGCCGAGTACCGCAACACCGGTCCCGGTGCAAATCCCGGGGCTCGCGTGCCATGGAGCCGCCAGCTGGGCAGGAGGGAGGTAAAGAGATATACCCTGGCGAATGTCTTTGCCCGCAATGACGGATGGCTTCCTGTCAGATAGCATCTCAGATCCTGATCCTTTTCCCGTTAACAAATACATTTTTCAGCTTCAACTTTTCAGCTCCGGTGATGGAGGCTCCATATTCCACACCATTGAAGCTGCAGTCTTTCAGTGTTATGCCTGACACGTTCACGGATTCTTCCAGGCCAACAATATAGATACCATAGCGGCTCTCCAGGGAAGTCATGTTTTCAAGTGTCACGTCACGCACAAAAGGAGGGAAGCTCCTGTTGCACTCTTCGCGCGGCTCATACTGTAGGTTTATCTTCAGTATGGCCTCATCACATTTGCCTACCCTGATGTTGCGCACATTCACGTTCTCCACAACACCACCCCGGCACTCCGAGGTCTTGATTCTGATGACCCTGAGCAACTCAGGACTATCCATCTCACAATCTTCCACAAAGAGGTTTGAGAACCCTCCGGATATCTCGCTCCCTATGACCACACCGCCGTGGCCGTCAGCCATGCGGCAGTTGCGCACAATTATGTTCTTTGACGGGATTGACCATCTCCGTCCGTCATTGTTCCTTCCTGACTTGATTGCTATGCAGTCATCGCCGGTATCGAAATAACAATCTTCTATCAGCACGCCATTGCATGACTCCGGGTCACAGCCGTCAGAATTAGGCCCGGCACTGATGATGTTCACTCCCCGGAGGATAAAGTTGTCAGTTCGGACCGGGTGTATCACCCAGAATGGTGAGTTTTTGAGTGTCAGGTCTTCTATCAGGACGGTATTGCAGTTATTGAAGTTGATCAGCTGGGGCCGGAGGGCTCCCTCCAGTCCGAAGATCCGGTTTCTCACCGGGGTCTGGTTCTGTTCATGGGCCAGCAGCTGTACCCGTCCAGAAATCTTCTGGTTGTTCATGCCTTCGCGCCAGCCGTAATCAGGATTGCCGTTCATCCACCACCATGCCTCGTTGGATGCCTGACCATCTATGGTTCCCTTCCCTGTGAGGGCAATATTGGATGCATCAATGGCATATATCAGTGGATGGATATTGTAGCAGTCCATTCCTTCCCACCTGGTGAGGACAGGCGGGAGATACAGCTCATAGTCAGCTGAGAAGAGGAGGGTTGCCTTCTCTGACAGGTGCAGGTTAATGTTGCTCATAAGGGTGATGGGGCCGGTGTGCCAGGTGCCGTCAGGCACATAGACCACCCCGCCGCCGCCGCTGTAACAGGTCATGATTGCAGCTTCAATAGCGTCAGTGTTGAGAATTGCAGAGTCGTCAGCCACTGCCCCAAAGTCAGCAATATTAAATGTATCTGCCGGAAAGGAGGTTAGGGCTATTGACTGTTCTATCTCCGTGGCCAGCTTCCACCTGTCATCTGCCACGCAGCCGGCCAGGAAAAAGAACAGGCAGACTGAAAGTACTATTATGTTACGGGTCATGACGTTTCAGTTTTTCATTTTATTCTCATTTCTCTCTCCAGGCTGGCCATGATGAAGGGCCCGACGCCCTTCGGGTCATTGTTGCGGATTATCTCACTTATATAATATTCATATGATCCGTCGCGGTAAGGATCACCTCCCAGCCCTGCCACACCACAGATATTCTTCATTGAGACTACTCCTTCAGGTGCGGTGACTATGAAATTGTCAAGCAGTCCCTGGTATGCTTTTTCAGCCGTGGCAAGATACCTGTCATCGAGGTAATCCATCCTCACTCCCTTGAATATTGAGTATGTGAACATGGCAGTGCAGGAGGTCTCGATGTAGTTGCCCTTGTCACCCGGGCGGTCGAGTACCTGGTACCATCCTCCCGTTGCCGGGTCCTGTATCTCAGACAGCTTGACCACCATGTCCTGAAGGATATCAATAAGCTGATCCCTCCCCGGCTGGTCAGCCGGAAGAAAGTCGAGGACATCAACAATGGCCATGGAGAACCATCCCATGGCGCGTCCCCAGGCGTGGGGCGCCTGGCCGTTGACGGAGTCAGCCCATGCCATCCGGCGTGATGCATCGTAAGCGTGTCTGTAGAGTCCGGTGGCCGGATCCCAGGTGTTCCGGGCAACAATGAGGAACTGGTTCACCACATCGGCAAAATCCTCAGGCTGCTTATACCTCATGGCATATTCGGCATAGAACGGAGCGCTCATGTACAGACCGTCAAGCCACATCTGGTCAGGATACACCTTCTTGTGCCAGAAGCCGCCTTCGGCAGTTCGCGGCTGCGATTCCAACTGCTCACGGAGCGTGTGTATCACCTTCTCATACCTCGGGTCTTTTGTGCGGTCATAAAGAAGGAAGATCATCTTCCCCGGGTTGATATGATCCAGATTGTAGTTTTCTTTCCTGTATTTCCAGATGACGCCATCATCGTCAATGAGAGAGTCAGCATAACCTTTGGCATAGTCATAGTAGCGCTCTTCGCCGGAGGCTTCATAAAGCCGCAGAAAAGCAAGTCCCATAAGGCCTTGGGTATAGTTCCACTTTTTCTCCTTCACGAAGTCGGCCATCCAAAGCGAAGGATTGCGTATCATCTCCGACTCGGCTATGCGTACTGACCAGAGAGGGGATTGATAGCCCTTCTTGCCGGCGCTCCCGCAGGAAAGCAGGAGGGAGGCTGCAATCACTCCCGTGATGATGGTTATGGTTTTCATGTTCATTCTTCTTTTTTTGTGGTATCAGCGCTCTGTTTCTGTTTTGAGTGTTTGTCTCTGTACTCCGAGGGTGTCACCCCGAACCGCTGTTTGAAGATGCGTGAGAAGTAGCGGGGATCATTGCACCCCACCATATATGTAACCTGTGATATTGTGTACTCTCCGCTTTCAATGAGTTGTGCTGCCCTCTTCACACGTACTTCCCTGATGAATTCAATGGGAGCAAGACCTGTCAGGCTCTTCAGTTTCTTGAAGAAGACTGATCTGCCTATGCACAGCCTGGAAGCCAGGTCATCAACAGTGAGGTCGGAATTGTCAATATTTTGTTCCATGACCATCATGAGGTTTTTCATGAGTGTATCATCATATGATTCCACCATTGGTTCAGAGGGAGTGATCTCGTATGTCCTGCCGCTTCTTGATTGCGGATACTCTGAAAGGGATGAGAGGAACAGTTCCTGCAGTTTCCTCCGTTGCTGCAGGATATTTTCCACCCTTGCCCTGAGGTAGGTGGAGCTGAATGGTTTGGTTATGAAGTCATCTGCCCCCCTCTTAAGCGCTTCAACCTGGGTGTCAAGATCGGTTTTTGCTGTCAGCACCACTACGGGGATGTGTGAAGTGGTAGTCTCCTGCTTTATGCGGCGTGCCAGCTCCAGACCATCCATCTCAGGCATCATGAGGTCAGTGATGATGATATCAGGCAGTTGGTTACGGGCAATCTCAAATCCCTCGATACCGTTGCCTGCTTCAATGACATGGAAACCGTCAGAGAGGATGATTCTGATAAAGCTTCTCAGCTCCTCATTGTCCTCAACGAAGAGAAGAACGGGTTCGTCGTCATCGTTTTCTTCGTTCTCTGTCTCAGCATCTTCTTCCTGCATGACCGATACCGTGCGACGTGACCTGAGTGAGCTCTGCCCGTCAGCCAGCACAAACTCGGTCTCGTTGTCAAAGTGGGCAAATCCCAGTTTGAATATTACCCTGAAGGTGGCACCCTTTCCCTCTTCGCTCTCCGCCGTCAGTTCTGCCTGGTGGAGTTCTGCCAGTTCCTTGCTGAGTGACAGGCCTATGCCGGTGCCGGGCTGCATGGTCATCACCTCTTTTTCTTCGCTGCCGAACCGCATGAAGAGATTCTTCATCTTTTCCTTTGAGAGCCCGGTACCCTGATCGGCAACAATGAACTCAAGTGAATCACTGTTCTTCCTGACGGTTACATTGACCTGTTTGCCGCGTGGAGTAAACTTGAGAGCATTGCTTAACAGGTTGAAGGTGATCTTCTCAATCTTGTCACGGTCAGCCCAGACTTTTTCTCCCTCTGAGTGATCTTCAACAATGAGTTTTATTCCTTTGTCTTCCGCCATCTTACGGAAGTCAGCACAGATGCCGGAGATAAAAGGCCCCAGTGCAAACTCTTCAATCCTCAGCTTCATTTTCCTGCTCTGAACCTTCCTGAAGTCGAGGATCTGGTTCACCAGCCTCAGCATACGCCGGGTGTTGCTCTGGACCATCGTCAGCTGATCCTTCACCTCGGGATCGAGACTGTTGTTCTGCAAAATATTGGTCACGGGTGACGATATCAACGTCAGTGGTGTACGCAGCTCGTGAGAGATATCAGTAAAGAACTTCAGCTTGAGATTGGTAATGATCTGTTCCACTTCCACCTTATGGCGAAGCTTGTACATGGTGAATATGACATAGATGGCCAGGGCTATTAGTGCCATGCTGACAGCCACGATCAGGATCTTTGCCAGCAGTGTCTGCCAGAAGGATGGTTTGATGGTCACCTTTATTGTACGGTTGTTGTCAACCCATATGCCGTCAGAGTTGGTTGATCTGACACTGAAGAGGTATTCGCCGGGGTCAAGGTTGGTGTAGGAGGCTATCCGCTGGCCCCGCTCAATTATCCAGTCGGGGTCCACACCCTCCAGTCTGCGGGCGTACTGTATGTTTTTAGGATTCCTGTAGTCGAGGGCGGCATATTCAATGACCAGGCTCTTCTGGTCATGCCGCAGTTCCAGTGTGGTCATGCCCTCGTCATCCTTTGGTGATGGTGGTGATCCGCCGGCTGTATGTATGTCTGACCCTGCAACGGAAAGGCGGGTGAAGAGGAGTGGAGGGACGTAGTTGACCTTTCGTACCTGTGCGGGATTAAAGCAATAGATGCCGTTGTCAAACCCGAACATGATCTCATTGTCATTCGTGCGCAATCCGGTGGCTTCAGAGAAATATCTCTTTTCAACGCCGCTCTGTTCACTGTAGATCTCGAATGATTCAGTCTGTCTCCTGAACTTGAGAATACCTCTCTCACTGCTGAGCCACAGGTTTCCGTTAAGGTCATCAACGATGCTCAGAATAACATCATCGGGTGCACCGGTTTTAACCGTATAGGATTTGAACTGCGGCGTGTCACCGTTATATCCGGTTACCCTGTTGAGGCCTCCGCCAAAGGTGGCCACATAGATCTCATTATCAGGGGAGCAATAGATGTAGTGAACATCATTGTTCGCCAGGCTGGTTTCCACTTCCGGGTCGAAGAAGCAGGTCATGAACCTTGCCTCTCCGGGATCAGCAAAATGACTGTCAAAGATCACCAGGCCACTGGTGGTGCCTGCCCATAAACGGCCCTGCCTGTCAGAGGTAATGTATCTTACCCGTTTATGGTTTGAGTAGGGGTAGTTGGTTAGCCTGTTGAAGGAATTGATGAATAGTGTACGGCCGTCCTCTTCGATGATGTAATTCAGACCACCATTGAACGTTCCTACCCATATCCTGCCTCCAGGGTCCTCATGAACGGAATAGACGTTATCATGGCTCAGGCTCATCGGATCATTATCATCATGCCGGTATCCGGTTATCCGGTAACGCCAGTCATTGCCTTTCCCGGCAGGCTCAAGCCTGAACAGTCCCCTTCCCTTGGATCCCAGCCAGATATTGCCCCTGCTGTCCTGTGTTATTACGTACACCAGTGCGCTGAACGGCTCCCCGCCGGTAAAGGTACCGTTGTCACGCAGGTATCCCCTCAGGTTTCGATCGGAGTCAAAGAGGTACACCCTGCCATCACGGGTGGCGGCCCAGAGATTATTGTTGTTATCCTCAAAGATAGCTCTGACCTCATTCTCTGAGTGAGAGGCTGTTGCCGGCTTGGGACTGATCACCCTGAACATGCTGGGGAAGAAGGAGATCTTCTCTATGCCGCGGGTGATGGTGCACATCCACAGGTTACCCTGGTTGTCTGAGAGAGCCGAGTGGATAAGGTTGGGGAATCGTCTGTCACTGCCTCCCGGCTCATTGAAGAAATATTCAAGCTCCCGTTCCAGGCGGTTGTACCGTGAGAAACCCCCTCCCCGGGGGTATACCCAGAGCATGTCATTTATATCTTCAAAGATCACGAAGCTGGGCAGGAGGACATTGGGATTGGTCTTGTCAACATTCATGCGAAAGTGTCTCACCGTACCGCTGAAGGGGTCATAGTGAGTCACTCCGTCAGCATGTGATTCAATCCATGCCTCACCGTAACGGTCAACGTATACCGAAGCCATCCTGTTGGAAGGCAGCACGGGATAGCGGGCAGTGTCATACTGCTTTTTCTGCCCCGTCACCGGGGAGTAGATAAAAAAACCATCTCCTGAGGTAAGAATGATAAGTTCACGCTGGTTGAGGTGCTTGATGCTTATTATATCAGACCGTACCCCCAGGCGTATTTCATCAACCAGCTCTGCATTGGTGTCAGTAACCATGATGGTTCCGTTCCCTGTTCCGAACCATATCCTCTCCCCATCCTCGTGATGACAGAAGAAAGCTTCCGGGCTGCCGGCGGGACTCTGACCTACAGGTACCGGGCGGGGTGACTCCTCCTCGCCTGTGAGGCTGAACAGACCGTTGTCAGTAAGGATCCATACCACCCCATGGTCATCCTTGCTAATGACGTTTATTTTCCGGACGGGAGTATTGCCGCTGAGGCATTCAAACCTGCAGATGGTGTAGTCTGGGGAGGAGAGTGACGAGATGACCCTGATGCATCTGCCTGACTCGGTGGAGAGCCATGTCTCACCGCCGCTGAAACAATATATCTGGTTGACCGGTGAGTATTTGTCGGGGCCCGCTGAACTTATCTCGTTGAGGTTGATGAACTCCTCAGTGCGGGTGTTCATGCGATACACCTCTCCGTCATTGTTCATTATCCAGAGGTAACCAAGGTCATCTTCGGTGATACGGTCCACCCTGTTGTTCGTCAGGCCATAGCTTGAGTTGAATCCTGATTTATAAACCTTGAAGCTATAACCGTCAAAGCGGTTGAGGCCGTCAAAGGTGCCGAACCACATCATACCGTCACGATCCTGGTGCATTGTGAGCACCACGCCTTCAGAAAGGCCGTCTTCAACAGAATAGTGGGTAAAGGCGCATTTGAACTGCCCCGACAATGAGAGAGCCGGCAGTGTCAGCAGCAGCAGCAGCCTGATGATTTTTCCGGTGCCGGGGCGCATACACTGTTTATTCTGTCCTGACAGCCAGCGGAGACCGCAGTCTCTGCGAGAATTCTTCTATATAGCGGGTCCATGCGGCATCAGATTCAAAGCCCCATTTGCTCCAACCGGCTCCGGTATAATAGATGAGGGGAGTGCCAGGATGAAAGCGTGTGACTATCAGCAGGTGATCAGTTGTCTCCTTCACCTCAACGGCAGGGGTTGTAAGCACAGTGCCCACGTAGGTTATTCCGCCCTCGCCCCCGTCAAGACGGTAAGCAATGGCATTCATTTCAGGAGGGAAGAGAAGGGGCAGACCCTCCTCCCTTTTAACTATCCCTGCGGCAACGGTAAACTCATTTTCTATTCCGCTATATTCTTCAATGATCCTGCTCATCTGGCTGCCGGCGTCAAGAGAGATTGTCCGTGTTTCGGAAACCATGACGTCACGTACCATGAAGGGAGGATACCTGAGCCGGAAGGATGTTCGTACGGGTCCGTTGTCAAGCCTTTCCCACTCCTCAAAGTTAATGGCCAGCCAGAGAGAGTCGTCAATGAATGGTGCCATGGCCCCTGCTCCCAGTGTGCGGCCCACCTTGTAGCAGTCGCACCCCTCACCGTTATCGTCGTGATAACTGTTTTTGCCGGCGAGGTAATCGGCATACCATCTGTCTATCACCATTTTATCCGTTCGTTTTACCCACACGTCTAACCCGTTGCTGGGGCCGTCCTTCTCTATCAGTGCAGTGCCATAAATACGAAAGGCTATCCGGTCATTTTCCCAGGTGTAGTCATCATACCTCTCCGGCACGAATCTGCCGTAGGCTTTGGTTTCAACTGCCTGAGGGGTGCCCCGGATGATATAGAATACCTCCCTGTCGTCTGCTTTGATATCAGCCTGGAAGATGAGGTATTGCGGTTCAGTCTCTCCGTTAAAGATCAGCTGTGATGTGACAGGGTCACCTTTTCTGTTGGTCACAACAAGCCCGGCGGGATCGGTATCGCCCAGTTTCCCGGCGATGTCACTGAATGGTATTTCTATTGTCTCGGATGACCTGTCAAGGGGAAGGTCATTTTCTATTGTAACCTTTATCCTCTCTTCGGCGCAGCCGGAGAGGAGAAGGAGCGGCAGGATGATGAGGGAGATCTTTTTCATTGTCAGGTTTTTATCATTTGGGTTGTTTGCCGATATATGCCAGGATGCCGCCGTCAACGTAAAGTATATGACCGTTGACAAAGTCAGAGGCAGGTGATGCGAGGAAGAGAGCCGGTCCCTGCAGGTCTTCCGGTGTTCCCCACCGTGCTGCCGGCGTGCGGCCTATGATGAATGAGTTGAAGGGGTGCCCTTCAGCCCGCAGCGGTGCTGTCTGGGGGGTGGCTATGTATCCCGGGCCGATACCGTTAACCTGGATATTGTATTCAGCCCATTCGCATGCCAGGTTGCGGGTAAGCATCTTCAGCCCGCCCTTGGCCGAGGCGTATGCCGAGACAGTTTCACGTCCCAGCTCACTCATCATTGAACAGATATTGATGATCTTGCCCCCGCCTTTCTTTATCATTCCGGGAGCCACTGCCTTTGACATGATGAAAGGACCGGTGAGATCGATGTCTATTACCTCGCGGAAGTCAGCAGCTTCCATCTCCAGGGCAGGGATGCGCTTGATGATGCCGGCATTGTTCACCAGGATGTCAATTGCCCCAACCTCAGCTGTGATTTTATCAATATGCTCCCTGACACTCTTCTCATCAGTCACGTCGAAGATATATCCGTGGGCATCAATA
>CAZVLJ010000020.1:28239-38002 GCA_964627825.1 uncultured Rikenella sp.
TTCGGGATTGCGGTCGTTGAAGACGAGGGTTGCGCCTGCACGGGCCAGGGCTTTAGCCATTGCCATTCCTATGCCGTAGGATGCGCCTGTAACCAGCGCTACCTTGCCGTCGAGCCTGAAAATATCTTTGTCCATACCTGTCGTTCTTTATCTTTTGGCAATAATTATCTCAGGTCAGTCTGTTTAAGGAAATCCTGGTCGCCATAATCGAGGTTTTCACCTCCCATTCCCCATATGAATGTATAGTTTGCCGTTGCCGTGGCAGCATGAATAGACCATTGTGGAGATATAACCGCTTCATTGTTTTTCATCCAGATATGCCTTGTCTCTGTGGGTTCGCCCATGAAATGGCATACAACACTCTCATCGGGAACCTCAAAGTAGAAGTATACCTCCATCCTCCGGCCGTGGGTGTGCGGGGGCATTGTGTTCCAGACACTTCCCGGCATCAGCTCGGTCATGCCCATCTGGAGCTGGCATGTCTCAAGCACCTCCCTTACGAGCATCTTGTTAATAATCCTGTGGTTGGCAGCCTCCGTGGAACCCATCTCCGCGGTTATGGCATCCTGTTTGGTCACCTTGCGGTCAGGATAATTGCGGTGGGCAGGGGTGGAGTTGAAATAGAAAAGTGCGGGATTGTTCCTGTCAACGCTCTCAAAGATGATCTCCCTGTCACCGCTGCCCAGATAGAGGGCTTCCTTGAAGGCTATCTCGTAGATCTGTTCACCTGCCCTGACCCTTCCGGGACCTCCTACATTGAAGATGCCCATCTCACGCCTGTGAAGAAAGAATGAGGCCTTCACCTCGTCAACAGGTTCCAGCTTCAGGGCTTCCCCGGCCGGTTTGGCACCTCCGGCAACCATGCGGTCATACAGGGTATAAACCATGGTGACGGTGTTGTCCAGAAAAATCGGTCCGACAAGATGTTCTTTCCGCAGCCGTTCAGTAGCCCATTGCTTTACATCATCCGGATGAGCTGCATATCTCACTTCGATCTTTGTTTTCATGTTTGAGTGTTTATCAGTTACAAAGTTGGCTTAAAATAAATAAAAGTAGTGGACGAATCGGTTAGATTTGTGCACTAATTATGCAATCAGCAACCGTAATACGACGATGATTGCGGCCTTACGGGGTGATTATGAAAATGCGGGCGGAGGATAATTGCTAAAGATATTTCCGGTCCTCCTTCGGGATATCAAAATACTTGTCGTACAGCCTGGCGTCGGGGCCTTTCTTTTCGATGCCTGTATCACTGATCTTGTATGTGCATTTTTCCCCTACAATGCCGGAAAAATAAATGTCAAACTCCTTGCCGTTCTCATCAACCATAATTATCCTGACCAGGTGGGGATATTTCATGCTGTTCAACTGGGAGTGACATATAGGACAGTTTATCAGGTATTCAGCGCCTGTTTCAAGTTCAAACGACGGGTGAGTCGTTTTTGTGTAGTTGCCGAGCTCAGGATTCAGATAGATCAGGCCTCTGCTTGAGCTGTTCATCTTTGTGGCAGAGAGCACGATTGAAGTTTTGACGTTCAGGTGTCCCCTGCATGCCTTGCACAAATATTCAACGGCCATTTTGCACCTCCTTTTTGTTGATAAGATCAATTATTTGCCTGCAAGCTTCAAGAACAATATACGATAAATTTTCACCGAATGCAACTGTTTCAGGCTGAATTGCAAGTACCAAAACTTCTTTTTCAAAGAAACCTGACAGTTTTTTAAGTGAGATGTTATGTGTATTGAATGTCATGTCACTAACCTGTTCCGGGAGGATAAGATCCCATGTCCCCGGAGGGCTGTTCATGTCAGTGCAGTCTATCAGTACCAGAAGATCATGTTTCGTCGAGTTTATTTTCCCTATGTAGTTTTCTATGCTGGCTTCCGCGGTTATTACTCTGATGTTCTCAGTCTCCAGGATTCGGGTACTGATATATACTCCTGCACCGTCATCCTGCCGGAGCTGGTTGCCGATACCGACAAAAAGTATCGTATGGTCATTATCCTGGATGAGTTCGCTGAGTTTATCAGGCATCTTTGAAGAGATACTTGACTGTGACCTGCCTGAGGCAGTTGGGACAGATGACGCTGAACATATCCTTTCTTTGCGGAGTTTCTCCGGGTTTTGCAGTGAGTTCCTGCCCTTCAGCCAGTTTCAGTTTGCGGTTGAGCACATTGAGGTTGAGTATCGATGCGAAGGCTTTGGGGCCGAGTTTACGGTGCATATAGTTGAGGTGCTCCACGGTGGTGATCACCGCGCCGCAGCTCTCGCAGACCAGGAGTTCCTTATGCTGGTACTCCACATTGTCATCCCTGTTGAAGACAGCAATGTCATAGATCTTGTCGGAGAGTTTGACTCCCTTGCCGGTTATGCAGTGTTCCTGGCACTGGCCGCAGAAAATGCACTTGCCGTAGTCTCTCCTGATAGTCCTGATCTTCTTCTCCCTGTCGTCAGTGAAAGTGATGGCCAGGGGAGGACATACATTTGCGCAAGTCTCGCATCCCACGCAGTTGGCATCATCAACAACCGGCTTTCCTCTGAAGTTGCTGAACGGCACATGTTCTTCAGCCGGGAATTTTGAAGTATATGCCGGTGTGACCAGTGATATCACTGCCTCCTTCAGCTCTCTCAGTTTGGGATACTTCATGATATCACCTCCTATAGCTCTCTGAGTTTGGGATATTTCATTTCACTGCCTCCCTGTAATCGTCTTTCACGGTCCTTTTATCAGGCCTGGTCCCGAAGTGATATGCGCCCCTGACGAGGGCATGTGCTGCGACGGTGGCTGTGAAGAAGAGTATCGGGATTGCCACCAGGGCCCTGAAGCCGGCACTGCCGATACCGAAGTGCACCACCACACCAAGGAGTATACTGCAGCATCCGAGCGTAACACATTTAGTTGCTGCCTGCAGCCTGTTGTATATGTCAGGGAGTCTCAACAGCCCCAGGCATCCGAAGATATTAAAGAGTACTCCTACCGAAATAAGTATTACAGCAGCCATATTATTCATTCAGTTTTTTCCCGCCGAGGTATTTCGCCAGGGTCAGGGTTCCGATAAAACTAAGTATCACCCAGGCAATGCCTATATCAAGGATAAAATCCTTTTCAGTCAGAACAGCAATGATCCCGCAGATGCCCACCACAAGAATCCCGAAGATGTCAATGCCTACCATACGGTCAGGGATTGAGGGTCCCCTGACGATCCGGTAAAGGCATGGTGCACAGAGGGCTATCTGGATGTACAGCAGTATGTTCAGGAATCCGGTCATTCTGCAAATTTTTTAATGTATTCTTCAAACCTCCCGGTTACCATCCTGGTATACGTGGCCGGGTCATCTGACCTGATAAAGATCCAGTGTACGTAGAACTCATCCCCTATGATGTCCACGGTGATGGTACCGGGGGTCATGGTTATGGAGTTTGCGAGCAGGGTACGGGCAAAATCTGACTTGAGGGTGGTCCTGATCTTGACTATTCCGGGCCTGATGGGCATTCCGGGGTGAAGCACACGGTATGCCACATCGAAGTTGGCCCTGATGCAGGCCCATATGAATGCTGCCAGGTAGACGGCAAACCAGTACCAGCGTCGCGGCTGCAGGAATTTGTAAACATTATGGAAGTAGTACCTGCCGAAGATGGCAGAGGTAATGGCCGAGGCCACGGCTCCAGTAACGATATTGGAAGCGGTGAACCTGAAGGTTATAAGGAGCCAGAAGATCATTGACAATATGAATATTGCTAAGTATCTCATATCACATACCGGTTATCTGTGAGGAATATTTCATCTGGTTCATAAGTATGTCTGTTGCAGGCGCCAGTACCGAATCACGCAGACCAGGTAGCGCCAGCAGGCTGAGCAGCAGGCATGCCACCGCCAGGGTTATCATGCTGATAAGCATCGGTACAGGGACCTCTTTAATCTCTTTCCTGAACCTGTCAGGTTCCCTGTTGTAAAAGGCGTAGCGCTGGAACTTCATGAATGACGCCAGTGTAATGATACTGACGAGGGCTGCCAGCGCTGCCAGCAGGTAGAACCGGCCCATCACCGCTGCCACAATGATAATCAGCTTGCTGAAGAAACCGTTGAATGGAGGTATGCCGGAGATTGAAAGGGAAGCGGCAAATGATGTTGCAGAGGTTACAGGCATCGGTTTTGCGAGGCCGCCCATCTCGTGAAGGTCACGTGTCCCCGTGGAGTATTCTATGGCTCCTGCGTTGAGAAAGAGGAGTCCCTTGAATGCTGCATGGTTGACCATGTGAAAGATCCCGCCCGTGATGGCAAGAGCAGCCACATCAGGACGGATGTCCCTGGCCATGAGTATCATGCCGATGCCCGCAGACATGATGACATAACCCATCTGGCTTATGCTGTGATAGGCGAGGAGCCGTTTGATATCCCACTGACCGATGGCGAGGAATACACCCACTGCCATTGAAAGGGCTCCAAGGGTGGCAATAAGCACCGCCATTCCCTCAGTCAACTCAAACATGTTGAAGAACAGCCGGATGATGACGTAAATACCAACGGCCTTTATCAGTACCCCGGAGAGCATGGCTGATATGGGAGATGGTGCGGAGGAGTGCGCATCAGGCAGCCATGCATGAAACGGTATGATGGCAGCCTTAAGGCCGAAGCCGGTGAGCAGAAGGGCCTGTATCAGAACATAATGACTGCCCCGGTCTCCTGTGCTGAAGGCAGTCCGGATATCCGCAATATTCAGGGTCTTTGCACTCCAGTAGATGAAGGCGATTGCAAAGAGGATCATTAATGATGCCACGACACCGAGAATCTGGTACTTCAGCGTTGCCTCAAGTTCGTTCTTTTCCACTCCGAAGGCCACCAGCGCATATGATGAGATGGCTGAAATCTCCAGGAAAACGAAGATGTTGAAGATGTCACCGCTGAGGACCACACCGTTCATTCCGGCTATCATCAGGGAGAAGAGGGCATAGAAATAGTTTTCCGAGGTATACCTTGCCATATATGAAACGGAGTAGACCACCGAGAGGAGACCAATAAGGCTGATGATGCAGAGTACCAGGGCGGAAAACCCGTCGTGAATGAGATAAAGCCCTATAGGCACCCCGTTCACCGGTTCCCAGCCTCCTATAATATATACTGAAGATAAACCTTCGCCTGTCAGAAGCATCCAGAAGCTGATGAAGGCTGTGACAAGGAGGGTGGTCAGGGCCAAATACCTGGGTATGCCCGTGATGAACCTGCCCAGTATTATCGTCAGGAAAGCACCGGCCAGCGGGATGGCAACGAGAAGCGGAATGAGCGGATTCATCATCTATCCTCTTAGGTTCTTTATCTCTCTTATGTCAAAGGTTCCGTATTTCCTGTAGATCCTTATTATCACCGTCATCAGCATGGCTGTGGTTGCCAGTCCTATGACAATAGCTGTCAGTACCATTGCCTGGGGCAACGGATCGACATAGGTCTGTACGGGGGCTGCCGTATCAACAATGGGAGCCACTCCTCCTTCCCTGTAGCCAACAAGAGCCAGGAAGAGGAACACGCTGAACTCCATGATAGAGAGTGAAATAGCTATCTTGATCAGGTTTCTGCGGGTGATAACTCCATAGAGACCGGTCAGGAACAGAATGAAGCAGAGCCAGTATACGGTCATTTCAGTACCTCCTCTTTAAAAATTACCAGGGCAAGGAAAATAGTGAGGATGGAGGCTGCGACCTCAATCCCGACAAAGATGTTGTATAGAGGCAGCATGCCAGCGCTCACCAGTTCTCCCGGGGTGCCGTGAGGCATCCAGTTGGAGAAGAAGACTCTTACACCGGCAAGGAGTCCGGAAAGGGCAAGGAAAAGAACTACCAGTATTGCCAGGTTCTCGTAGAGGGTTGAACCGCGCTCTTCCCTGACCAGGTGCAGGAAATCGCTTCCCCATGAGAGTATGAGCAGTATGAATGAACCTGCCAGGATCACTCCCCCGGCGAATCCTCCTCCGGGTGTAAGATGCCCGTGCAGGATGATATAGATGCCGTAGAGGAAGATGATACCGGCTATCAGCTGTGTTGTCTTTTTTACTATGACTGTCATTCCCTTCATTTTCACTTGGATTATTCAGGAGCAAGGATTTACAGATAGTTCAGGTTAGTTTTTTCTTCCCGGTGAGCCTGAGGATGGTAAGTACTCCCAGTACGGCGGTAACCAGCACTGTCGCCTCGCCAAGGGTATCATATCCCCTGAAGTCGAACAACACGCCTGTTACCAGGTTGACGCTGCCGGTCTTTTCAACTGCACCGGTGATATAGGCATCGGCCATCCTGAGAGTTGATTCTCCAAAGGGGTCAAGATGTGATGCCGCAGTCCTGAAGAACCAGAAGAGTGCCAGCAGCATCAACACTGCAGTGCCTGCCGTTATCCATGCACGCCGGTCGAACTTGCTGTATGCCTCGACCCGTGAGCTGTCAAGCACCACAGCAACCATAATTATGAGGGTGATTGTCTCTACCACTATCTGCACAATTGCCAGATCCGGGGCCTGAAGGAGAAGGAAACAGATGACAAGGCTGTATCCGACAATCCCTCCTGCAATTACTGCCGAGAGAATATCCCTGGCATGGATGGCATATATCGCCCCCAGTATCATAAATCCAGTTATTACCGAAATCGCCAGTTCCATTGTTCTGTTTAGTCAGGTCATTATGAGCAACATGATTATCAGTCCGGCACAAACCCATATCACATATCCGGGAAGCACCCCGGTATGTGCGCTGCCAAGCCTGCCGCTGAGCCAGAGTACAGCCTGCCGGCAGATGTCGTAGATATCAAAGGCCTTCGCTTCTGCCAGCCTGTAAATGTGTGAGAAGAGGCTGAACTCGGTGAAGGTCTTGTAAAACTCGGGAGCCGGATAGGATGCATCCAGTTTTTCAATCTTCTCGCCGCCGATGAAGAGGTTGCCGGTCCTGAATCTCTTGCTCCCGGTGGCGAGGTAAATGAGAAAGCCGAGGATTATTGAGATCAATACCAGCAGGGAGACGAATGAGGAGTTCCAGAGGCCGCTGAATTCAAACGGGCCGACGGCAGGGGTGAAGAGCTTCGGGATGACCACCCCTGTAGCAAAGACACCGAAGAAAACACAGAGCAGTGCAAGCAGGGCCATAGGCAGCCACATCAGGAAAGGCACCTCCCTGACTCCGGCCATTGCGGGGTCTCTGCGCCCGAGGAATATTCCGCCGATGAACTTCACGAAGCTTGCCAGTGTCAGGGCTGATCCGAGCACAGCCAGGCCCAGCCAGAGTATCCAGAGTCTGCCGGCGATGCCTGCGCCGGAACCCGATTCAATGATTCCCTGGTATATCATCCATTTGGACGCAAAGCCGTTAAAGGGAGGAACGCCGGATATTGACAGCGCAAAGATCAGTGCGGCGGCAAATGTCAAGGGCATGGCCGTTGAGAGCCCCCCCAGATCCCCGATATCATTTTTCCCGGTCTGACGTTCAATAGCTCCTGCTGCCAGGAAAAGGCCGCTCTTGTAGATTGCATTGTTAATCATGTGGAAGAGCCCGGCCACAACCCCCACCAGAGAGCCTATCCCGAATCCCAGGATCATGTATCCGACCTGTGAGACGGCATGATAACCGAGCAGCCGCTTATAGTCGTGCTGCATAAGGGCCATCAGCACTGCCGTAATAATGGTCACTACCCCGACAGACAGGAGTGCCAGTTTCATGCCTTCGCTGAGTATGAAGAGATCTCCTGTCAACCTTGCAAGGAAATAGATGCCAATCAGTTTGTCAAGGGAGGCAGGAAGCAGTGCCGAGGAGGTAGCGGGTGAATTTTCTGTAAAATCAGGCACCCAGGAGTGGAACGGGAAGGCGCCGGCCTTGGTGAAGCTGCCGACGAGCAGCGCCAGGAATGCCGTGATATTAAGAATATTGACGGTATCGAGGGATATGCCGTTGATGCTCAGTGTGTCTGTCAGCCGCCACAGGAGAGCAATGCCTACGAGCATAAGCGTGTCTGATGCCCCTATCAGTATCATGGTCTTCTTCGCGGCAGCGGAGCTCTTCTCATCTTTCCCGGGTATCAGTTTATAAAGGGTGATCCCCAGTATCCCCCAGAAGCTTATGAAGAGGATCAGGTTGTCAGAAAGTACGGCTCCGTATGAACAGGCGATTGTAATCAGGAACCAGGAACTGAAGTGGCGGGTTCCTGATGATCTGTTAAAGGAAAGCGAATAGACCAGTACCAGCAGTGACAGTATGCTTATAAACAGCACTATCAGTTTACTCAGGCCGTCAACAGTGAAGGTAAGGTATCCTTTGGGGTTCCCAAACAGGCCGGAACCAGGCAGTGCAAGGCAGCCCTGTATTACCTCTTCGCCCTGTGGTATCATCTGAGACGAGTGGGAGTAAAGCAAAAGTGAGATGTACCCTGCCAGAAGGGTTACTGCCAGGGCCAGAATCCCTTTAGCCGTGCGCCATCTCTCTGGCAAGGCGAAAAGCATCACCCCTGCTGCCATGGGGACCAATATCAGCATCTGCAGCATCCGGCAGGCAGAAAGCCCGGCAAACGATATAATGGATTCATTCATGGCCTGCAGCAGATTTCCTGATTTCTCTTGTTTTTTCCATGGAAAGGTTGATCAGATCAACGGCATTCATTATCCGCTCACCTGTAGTGCTATCATATGCAGAAGCCATTCTCTCCGTACAGCAGTAGCACGGGTCAACGGCAGCAAGGGAGATGGTGGCATCCGCTATGGACTGGCCGATGCAAGATTTCTTGAAAGTGGCGATGTTGGTATAGCTTGGTGCCCTTATTTTATGTCTGGACGGTGAGTTTGAACCGTCAGATACCACGAAGTGGAATACCTCACCCCTGGGTGCCTCTGCCCGTCCGGTCCCTATCCCGGCCGGGATCTCATTTATCTTCAGGGCCACATCACCCTCCCTGAGTTTTTCAAGTGCATCAATGCACTGTTCGATTATTGAGACAGACTCATACATTTCGAGGAGCCTCACCTCAGCCTTGGCAAATACATCTCCTGCCTGGGCAGTTATGACTTTCCAGTTGACAAGCGGGTAGGCAGCATAGGGGTCATCCCTCCTTACATCAATGTCAACACCTGACGCTCTTGCCGTGGGACCCACAGCAGCATAGTCGAGGATATCCTGTCTTGTGAGTACACCTACTCCCTTTGTACGTGCATGGATAACCGGGTCATCCATCACTGCACCGGTGAGGAGATCAAGTTTTTTGCGCATAACAGACATCTCCTTGCGTATGGCAGGGATCTTGTGATTTTCTATGTCACGTCTGACGCCTCCCACCTTGAACATGGCATAGCTGTTCCTGTTGCCGGTTATCATCTCGAAGAGGTCAAGAACCGGTTCCCGGTATTTCCATGCCCACATGAAAACGGTGTTGTAACCAAGAAAATGACCTGCCAGGCCCACCCATAGGAGGTGACTGTGAATACGCTCGAGCTCACCAATAACTGACCTGATATATTTTGCCCTGTCAGTGATCTCTATGCCGGCGATCTCCTCAACTGCATTGGCAAAGGCAAAGGGGTGGGAGGTTGAGCATATGCCGCAGATGCGCTCCACGAGGAAGAATACCTGGTCATAAGTCTTTGATTCGCTGAGCTTTTCTATACCCCTATGGTTGTAACCGGTCTCCCATTTTATGTCGGTGACAGTTTCACCGTCACAGTAGAGCTTGAACAGTTCAGGTTCTTCCTGGAGCGGGTGATACGGCCCTATCGGTATGAGTGTCTTTCTTCCCATTTTAG
>CAZVLJ010000021.1:0-37637 GCA_964627825.1 uncultured Rikenella sp.
TATCGTTCATGCTAAACTCTTACTGCAAATATATATCTTTGTCAATCGTAAAGTATAAGAAAATGAGGAGTTCATTACGCATCTTACTGACACTGGCAGCCGCTGTCATGATTGCCGGCTGTTCCACCGGCGCTCAAAAAAGCGTTCGTGCCCAGATAAAGACCACAGAGGGTGATATACTTATCTCTCTTTCTGACCTCACCCCGCTGCACCGCGACAATTTCATCAAACTGGCAGAGAGCGGTTTCTATGACGGAGTCTCCTTCCACCGTGTCATAAAGGATTTCATGATCCAGACAGGCGACGGATCAACACGGCAGGATACAGCGCTGTTTGATGATGATTACACTATACCCGCAGAGATCAATGACACTCTCTTTCACAGGCGAGGCGTAGTGGCGGCGGCCCGTATGGGCGATGACGTTAACCCGGAAAGAAACTCATCGGGAACACAGTTTTACATAGTCCAGGGTAAAGTCTACAATGATGAGGATCTGGCTGCTACAATTCAGCGCATAGAATACAATCGCAGACAATACCTGTATAACAAGGCCCTTGCTGATATACGTAAAGAAGCTGCGGAAAAGGGAGAGGAACCCAATGAGGATGAATTACAGCAGAACGCAATTGTGCGGGCATATGAAGCCATGGAAGAGGCAGGACCATACGTGATGCCCGAGCAACGCATAAACACCTATAAGACCGAAGGAGGAACACCCTTCCTTGACGGTGCCTATACCGTTTTTGGCGAGGTGCTTGAAGGAATGGAGGTTGTGGACGCCATCGCAGGTACTGCCACAGACATGGGTGACAGGCCTGTAAAGGATATCAGAATCCTGCAAGTAAAGATCATAAGATAGTATTTCTGAGAGATGAAGGAGAGGATTGAAGAACTGAGAAAGGAGATAGAGGCTTTTAATATCAGCAGCACTGACGAACTTGAGCAGTTCAGGCTTAAATACCTGAGCAAGAAGGGAGAAGTATCAATGCTTTTCGAAGGATTCAGGAACGTACCCCCCGAGGCAAAGAGGGAGACCGGTCAGCTGCTGAACCATCTCAAACAGCTGGCGACCACTAAATATAACGAACACAGGGATCGCCTCTCAATGGCCGAGACAGTAAGCACAACAACTGATCTCACCATGCCTGCATATCCTTTCGGCGAAGGAACGCGTCATCCTATCTCCATTATACGCAATGAGATCATTGATATCTTCAGCCGGATAGGCTTTACCGTTTCTGAAGGACCGGAGATTGAGGATGACAATCATGTCTTTACCATGCTCAACTTTGCGGCAGACCATCCGGCCCGTGACATGCAGGACACTTTCTTCATAGAGAAAAAATCAGGCTCCGAGTCAGATCCTCACGATGTTCTGCTGCGCACACACACATCCTCTGTTCAGGTGAGGGTGATGGAAAATACACAACCACCCATACGCACAATCTGCCCCGGAAGGGTCTTCCGCAATGAGGCCGTTTCCGCACGCGCTCATTGTATCTTCCACCAGATTGAAGGTCTGTATGTGGCAGAAAATGTGTCATTTGCCGACCTCAAACAGGCTTTGCTCTATTTTGCCGCAGAGTTGTTTGGACAGGATGTGAAAATAAGACTGAGGCCATCGTTCTTTCCCTTTACCGAGCCATCGGCCGAGATGGATATAAACTGTAACATCTGCGGCGGAAAGGGATGCAACGTCTGTAAGGGTACCGGCTGGCTTGAACTCCTGGGCTGCGGAATGGTTGATCCGAATGTTCTTGAGGCCTGCGACATTGATTCATTAAAGTATTCAGGGTATGCCTTCGGCCTGGGTATTGAGAGAGCGGCCATGCTCAAATATGGTGTAAATGATCTGCGGCTTTATTTTGAGAATGATATCCGGTTCCTGAATCAGTTCAGGACCGAAATTTTATGAAATTCAGTAATTAATCCTCAACTTTGTCGTCTTAAATGACAGGGTTATGAAACAGCATGACTATACCATATCATTCTGTGATAAATGCGCATTTGAAAACAGTTCCGTATTTCGCTTTCTTACAAGAGATGAGACAGACAGGCTTAATTTCGAGAAGGATTTCAGACGCTACAAGAGGGGAGATATACTCTATCATGAGGGTAACCGCATAAGCGGGTTCTATTGTATCAATTCAGGGATCATAAAGGTCTTTAAGACCGGTGTGGACGGCAAGGAACAGATCATTCGCTTTGCGCGAAAGGGAGAGATCATTGCATACCGCTCTGTGTTGAGCAATGAACCTGCCTGCACATCGGCCAAAGTGATTGAGGATTGTCAAGTGTGTTTTATTCCTTCAGAGCTGCTCATACAGTTCGTGAAGACCAATGCCGCTTTTGCTTTTGAGGTGGTCAAACTAACATGCCATGAGCTTGCAGAAGCGAACTCATATATTACCGATATTGCCCAGAAGACTGTAAGAGAAAGGGTTGCCGAGGTGCTGCTGAGCCTGGTAAATGATTTCGGGCTTGATGAGCAAAAGTACCTGCGTATATCGCTTACCCGCGAAGAGCTTGCCAACATTGTTGGTACAGCAACAGAATCAGTGATTCGCCTGCTTTCAGAATTCAAGAGCGACCGGTTAATTGAGCTTAACGGTCGTAAGATCAAGATTATAGACCTCAAGGGTCTTGAGAAGATCAGCACCTGATCAATGCGCCTGGCAACGGCCTGACATCAAAAAACTGCCTGAGCGAAGGTTTTCGCAGGGTGAGCCAACCCATTGATCTTAATGCCGGCCGGATTCAGAAAAGGGTATCTTCCTTTCCCCTCACAATTCCCAAATGGCGATAGGCTGTTTCCGTAGCCTCGCGGCCACGCGGAGTGCGTTTAATGTAACCCTCCTTGATCAGGAAGGGTTCATAAACCTCCTCAATGGTGCCGCCTTCCTCTCCCACGGCAGTGGCAACATTATTGATGCCTACCGGGCCGCCGTGGAACTTTTCTATGATGGTCCTGAGGATGCGGTTGTCCATCTCATCCAGTCCATGTTTGTCAATATTAAGCGCCTCAAGAGCATAACGGGTAATCCCCAGGTCAATGGCTCCGCTTCCCTTGACCTGCGCAAAGTCTCTTACTCTGCGAAGCAATGAATTTGATATTCTTGGTGTGCCCCTGCTTCGCGAGGCTATCTCAGCCGCAGCATCTTCATTTATACTTACATTCATTATGGAGGCGGATCTCTTTACTATGCCTTTAAGGATTTTTGAATCATAATATTCCAGGTGAAACTTAATGCCAAACCGGGCCCTGAGAGGACTGGTCAGCAGTCCCGAGCGGGTAGTGGCGCCTATCAGTGTGAATGGATTAAGCTTAAGCTGTACTGAACGCGCGCCCGGACCCTTATCAATCATTATGTCAATCTGGTAATCCTCCATTGCCGAATAGAGATATTCCTCCACCACCGGGTGCAGCCGGTGTATCTCATCAATAAAGAGAACATCCCCGTCATCAAGGCTTGTAAGCAATCCTGCCAGATCGCCCGGCTTATCCAGTACCGGTCCGGAGGTTACCTTCATCTTTACCTTCAGCTCATTGGAAATAATTGCTGCCAGGGTGGTTTTTCCCAGGCCCGGCGGACCGTGCAGGAGAACATGATCAAGCGCTTCGCTGCGCTGCAGTGCTGCCGTTACAAAAACACTCAGGTTATCAGTTATGCGTTTCTGCCCTTTGAAATCATCAAAGGTGAGCGGACGCAACTGTTTCTCCATCTCTGCATCACCGGCAAGTGTTATCTCTTTTCTCAGATTGAACTGGTCGTTCATTAAATAGTTATTTGATGCGCCTGACACTGCTTTCCGGGAGATTGACTGTAACACCGTTGATGCTCATCTCTATGTCGTCACGGTAAGTGATTGTGAGGAAGACTTCTCCTATTTCGTTGTACTTTTTCCAGGTCCTGGTCCGGAATCCGTTCTTGTAATACCTGTCTTCCCTGGTTCTGCCGTTTTCATAATAAAGAATATGTCTGCCGTCAGGGTTACCCTGTTTGTATGATCCTTTGAACCTCAGCTTACCGCCAGGATAATATGACCGCCACTCACCGTTCCTGAGTCCCAGAAAATATTCCCCTTCCTCTGTGTTGTCACCTGTATTGATCTTCCACATCCCGTTCCTTTCGCCCTCGGCATAGGCTCCCTGCGCTATTACCTCCCCGGTGCGCGCGTACTCCGTATAATTGCCGTCTCTCTTCCCCTGGTAGTAATCCTCCTCTCTGAGCAGTTCACCTTCAGGATAATACCAACGCCATGTTCCGTCAATGCGGCCGTTGTAGTATGATCCCGCCTGTTCAAGCTTACCAGAAGCATTATAGAACTTCCACTCCCCTGAACGCCTGTTCTCATTATAGCTTCCTTCGGCCACCAGCGCCCCACCGGCAGAAAAATCCTTCCATGGCCCGTTGCGGTTGCCGTCAGAGTCAACAATGCCCTCTGAGACCAATACCCCGTTATCATTATAGATACGGGCATTCTTAATTGTGCCGTCAGTATTATATTCCCGGTGAATACCCACCGGCACCTCTTCCTTGAACGGACCTGAATAGATCAGTTTTCCGGAGTCATCATATCTGTTCTTTATCTCTATCTCGGCACTGTTGTCTATTTCTGATCCGGTCACCTTCCCGTTGTCATAAAGGAGCGTAACCAGCAGCCTGCCCCTGTCATCATACTCCTTGTAATATCCATGCAGCAGGTCATCATGATAGTTCCTTTCCGTTTTTATGCTGCCATCCGGGTAGAAATCAAGCCACTCTCCCTGCTTCAGCCCTGATTCATCCGTGCGGTTGATCCTTGAACGGCTGATAAGGAAATCATTATTGTACTCAAAGAGCGTTATTATCTTTCCCTCACGGTCATATTCACGTGAAAGACCATCTTTCTTTCCGTCAGTATACGGGATAGTCTGCTTCACTTTGCCATCAGGAAAGAATACTCTTGCAAGGCCCTGCTTTCTGTCTCCGGCATATAGTTCAGATGTATGTACATACAGACCGTGTACCGGATCCTTTTGATATTTTAATGAATAACCGTTCCTTTTACCCAGCAGGTAACTTATCTTTTCTGTAGTATCACCGGCCTGATCATAGAATACCCAGATGCTGTCAAGCAGGAAGCTTGTACGTTTGCCTTCAGATTTCAGTACGCCGGTAACATAATAGCTCTTCCAGTAACCATCAGGTTTACCACTTTTTATATAACCCTCACTTGAAATGTTCCCGTTAGGGTATCTGAACTGCTGATAGCCGTCCTGCAGCTGTCCGTTCTGTTGTGCAGTCATGAGCACAGGAGTTATTACCAGCAATATCAGAAGTAGTTTTTTCATTTGTTTATGACATATTTATTTCATTGGTTTAATGGACTTTGCATGATATTCATCAACCAAATTTTCTTCGGCTCATCGCTCTTGCATGCATCATTTTATAAACCCAGTTCAGCCGATATTTCAATCATTCTTTTTATAGGTACTGCCGCGCGGTCAATGATTGACGGATCAACAGTTACTTCCGGCTCTTCAAATTTAAGTGATTTATATATCTTTTCAAGTGTGATAAGTTTCATGAAGCTACATTCACTGCAGCCGCATGTCGAATCTTTTGGAGCTGCGGGTATAAATTGTTTTTCCGGCTCTGTCTTTTTCATCTGGTAAATAATACCCGGCTCGGTGGCCACTATGAATATCTTTCCCGGATCTTTCTTAACGAATGCGAGCAGGCCCGAGGTTGAGCCTATATAATCGGCCACAAGCCTTACCGGTTTTTCACATTCAGGGTGTGCTATGATTTTTGCTCCCGGATTTTCTTCTTTGCTCTTCAGAATTGCTTCCAGGGAGAACTGTTCATGCACATGACATGCCCCGTCCCAGACAAGAATATCTCTTCCCGTAAGACTCTTTATATAATTGCCCAGGTTTCTGTCTGGTCCGAAGATTATCTTTTCATCTTCAGGCAATGATTCAATTATCTGCCTGGCGTTTGATGAAGTGCATGCTATATCGCTCAGCGCCTTTATATCTGCAGTTGTATTTACATAGGTCACCACTGTTCTTCCTGGATTATCAGCAATGAACTTTTCAAAATCTTCCTTTCTGCATGAATCAGCCAATGAACATCCTGCAAGAAGATCAGGTATTATTACCTTCTTGTCCGGAGAGAGTATCTTTGCAGTTTCTGCCATGAATTTAACACCTGCAAATACTATCATGTCAGCTTTGGTCTTTGCCGCCTCCTGTGAGAGAGCCAGGCTGTCGCCTATGAAGTCTGCTATGTCCTGTATGTCGGATGTCTGATAATAATGTGCAAGAATTATGGCATTCTTCTCTTTTTTCAGAGCTTCGATTTCCTTTAATATATTGTTATTAACAATCATAATTACTAATTGATTTTATAAATTTTTATATATGATGGTTATTATATGCTGTTAGTTCTGTTGAAACAATTTTACGATTCCTTTTGCAAAAATGGGAGTTAAATGATTAATAACACCTTTTCAACACATCAAAAAATATACCTTTTCTGAAATAAAACGAATTAGCTATATAATTAACAATTGTTACGGTTGGTTTGTTAATAGGCAACGGGATGCCATGACGCTGTTCCGGGCTGTTCAGATGCAGTTGAAATAAAAGATCAAAATAATAAGAATTAAATTTTGAATTCAATTTAAAATGACATTGTGTTGAAAAGTGACACATCAGTGAAAATAATGAACAAAAAATCAAATCTCAGGTTACACATTATTAACAACTCAAACTCTTTATGTTTTCTTTTCTTTTAATTATTACAGGGTTATATTTGTATAAAAATATACGAACATTTTGGAAAAAATCATAATTGCTTCAGACCATGCCGGTTTCAGACTGAAGGAAAAACTGGTGAGATGGCTGATCTCAAACAGGTATGAAGTTAAGGACCTGGGTTCTTTTTCAGAAGACAGTGTTGATTACCCTGATTATGCGCATCCTCTGGCTGTTGCGGTGGAGAATGGTGATTTTGATTACGGAATCACGATATGTGGTTCTGGCAATGGCATTAACATGGCCAGTAACAAGCATCAGAAGATACGATCGGCAGTATGCTGGAGTCAAGAGATAAGCAGGCTGGCCAGGGCACATAACGATGCCAATATATGTGCTCTGCCCGGACGGTTTTTAAAAGAGGAAGAGGCTATAATTATTGTAAAGACTTTCCTTACCACAGCCTTTGAGGGAGGAAGGCACAGGAGACGTATAGACAAAATTCCTTTAAAAGGTAAATAGATGTTATCCGCAACATGCAAATACGGCATCAGGGCAGTGATATTCATTGCTTTAAAACCCGAGCCAACAAAAAACACCGGGTTGAAAGAAATTGCGGAAAAACTGAAAATACCGCAGCCCTATCTGGCCAAGATCCTTCAGATACTGGCACGCAAGAAAATACTGCATTCCACCAAAGGACCTCACGGCGGATTTTATCTGTCTGTACCCCCGGATAAGTTAACGCTGATGGATATAGTGGATGCCATTGACGGAAGGGACTTTTTTGACAGCTGTTATGTAACAGGGGAGAGATGCAATTTTGACAGACCAGATGATGGGCAGTGTATCCTGCACAATGACCTCAGGGAGATAAAAGTTCGCCTGGAAAAATTTTTCAGTTCCAGGACGGTGGAACAGATGGTGAATCAGGTCAGGGATGATTCACGGGTTAAGATTTGAATACTGTTATTATGAGGATTGGCCCTGACGCAGCAGTCCCAGTTTCCCGAGTATTTTAAGTGCAATGTGCGCCACAATGATTCCCGTGGCTACACCTCCGATATTGGCAAGAAGGTCTAATGTCTCCGCCTTTCTTGAGGTAGTAAGCGTCATCTGCATTGTCTCCATCAGGGCACCGAATAATAAGGGTATAAGAAGAATGATATACCTGAAACGCCTGTTCTCGCGCCACTGGCAGGAGTCGAGCAATAATACCGCCGAAAAGAAGGCATACATGGCAAAATGCCCCATTTTATCTATATATGGTATGCCCAACATACGGCCCGGCACAAGTGATTTACTTCCGGACAGACTAAGCCAGAGGATAAGCAAGCCTATAATGATACTCCTATAATACTGTTTTATAAAGAGATATATCATGTCTGGTTTTTGAAGGGGTGAAATTAACAAACTAATATTAAATCTTTTGTATTTTTAAAGTATATATTTTCCAATGGCCGGAGTTTATTTTCACATACCTTTCTGCAAGAGCCTGTGTGGTTATTGTGATTTTTACAGTATAACTGATAACAGTCTTAAGGAGGCTCTTGTTCGGGCGCTCAGGCGCGAAGCCTCACTGCGGTCATCATACCTGGAAGGGGAGCCGGTGGAAACGATCTACCTGGGTGGCGGTACGCCATCACTTCTTGAACCGGCGGAGACAGCAAGTCTTCTGGAGGCTGTCAGAAAGAACTTTATCCCGGGCACAAACCCGGAGATAACGGTTGAGATTAATCCGGATGATGTACGCGAAGGATATATAAGTGCGTTGAGGAAAGCCGGCGTAAACAGGATCAGCCTGGGACTACAGTCGTGGAATGATAAATTGCTTAAGTACATGGGCCGCAGGCATGATGCGGCACAATCAGCCCGGGCGCTGGATATAGTGTTTGGGGAAGGGATTGAAAATGTCTCGGCAGATCTTATTTATGGCATGCCCGGAATGACAATTGCAGACCTTAAGTCAGATCTGGAAAAGACATTTGCATACCCTGTGAAGCATCTCTCGGCATATCATCTTACGGTAGAAGAAGGCACGCGTTTCGACAGGCTTAAGAAGGCCGGGAAGCTCAAAGAGACAGATGAAGAAACCTCCGCTTCGATGTTCGGTGTTCTTGGCACTATCTGTCAGGCACATGGTTTCATTCATTATGAGATTTCCAATTTCGCCCTTGAGGGGTTCATCTCCAGGCATAACTCATCTTATTGGAAGCAGATTCCCTATATCGGGCTGGGACCATCCGCCCACTCTTTTAACAGGCGCTCACGCCAGTGGAATGTTTCTGATGTAAATAAATATATCAGGGCAATTGAGAAGGGAGAGATTCCTTCAGAGCAGGAGGAGCTTGACCGGCTAACTGTTTTCAATGAGTATGTGATGACGTCACTGCGCACCATGTGGGGGATTGACCTGCAGCATGTGGAGGAAATGTATGACAAGGAGTTGCATGATTACCTTGTCAACCTGTCTGACAGATATATACGGTACGGATTGATGAAGAGGGAAAAAAATACCCTGATCCTTACAGACCAGGGTAAGATGATATCTGATAATATAATTGCCGAACTGCTTGCTGAACTCTGATCAGCCTCTTCCCTTCAGTGTAAAATCGCTGCTTCCTATCTTTTCACCGTCAAGGTAAAGTTCAACATTGTATGTTCCCGGAATGAAATCGCCCGTGTTATCAAGGAAGATGCACATTTCGATATCAGCATTTGCATAATCTACCGCCCTGTTTGCCGAGAATATAAGCTGTTCCCCCTTGATCTCGAAGAGGTTGTCAGGCGAGGGAGTAATGACCAGTTGGTCTGGCCGCACCACTCTCAGGTAAACAACCTTATTGCCGGCGCTGGCGATGGGGTTCTCCCTGAGTGTGAAGCAAACGCGCACCTTGTCAAGATTCCTTAGTTCGTCAGTCTCCTTGCGTTTCTTGTTCAGGGCTACGGCAACAATATCCTTGGCCTGGATGAGGGAAGCCACGGTGACCTTGGATGTGAGTTCCTCCCGGGCCTTTTCCAGTTCAACATTCGTTTCCTGGACTTCAGTCATCTGTTGTTTTATCTCCACGTTCTCGGCAGTGAGCATCTGATTACGAGTATTCAGAGAGTCTATTTGTACAATATAGCTCTTCATGATATCACGCATGGTGCTGATCTCAGCTTTATATTTTCTAATCAGCTGGGCGTTTGAGGCGTTTACCTCCAGCAACTTCTGGATCCGGTTCCTCTCGCGCAGAAGCTCAGCGTTGAGGGTGTCATTGCTTGTCTTAAGGGTGTCATATCCGTACATCATCATTCGAAGCTCATTGGCCAGAGAATCTTTCTCCTCGGTAAGCACCTGCTCCATCTCGGCCATTTTGTTCTTCTGGCTGTAATAGAGTACCACCAATGCTATTAATCCAAGTGTCAGGATAATGGTTGACACAATCATGACAACCGGAGCACCCTTTTTATGCTCAACGTGTTCAGCCTGATATTTTTCCTGATTTTCCATTTGTTTGTTTTTTAATCCGATACAAAATTAACAAATATTACAGTACAACAAATTTTTCCTCTCTTTGATTATCTTAGCCCTGCATTTGTTCAACAAATTTGTCGTTTTTCCCGTTATGAGTGGTTTTTACGGTTCTGTTTCCCGAAGCAGTTGCATTGATGATGTGTTCTACGGTACGGATTATCATTCGCATCTCGGCACCAAGCGCGCCGGTCTTGTTTACTATGACAGAGAGATAGGGTTCAGGAGAAGGATTCACAACCTTGAAAATGAATATTTCAGGAACAAGTTTGAGGCTGAGCTGAAAGATTTCAGAGGTAACAGTGGCATGGGCGTGATCAGTGACACTGATCCTCAGCCGATCCTCTTCAACTCTCATCTGGGTCCTTTTGCCCTTGTCACTGTCTCACGGATTGTCAATATAAGTGAGCTGGCTGATCATTTTCTTGCACGCAAGAAGCACTTCACCGAAAATTTTATGGGAAACATCAACCCAACGGAAATGGTGGCGAACATCATTTGTGAAGGTGACTCTTTTGTTGAGGGAATTACCAACGTCTTTGAAAAGATACAGGGTTCATGCTCCCTGCTGCTGCTGACCCCTGACGGCATCATAGCCGCAAGGGACAGGCTCGGACGCACCCCGGTGGTCATCGGTAAGCGTGACGGTGCCAGGGCGGTGGCTTCGGAGACAAGTGCTTTTCCAAATACAGGTTTTGAAACTGAGTATTATCTGGGTCCCGGCGAGATAGTGCATATACGGCCTGACGGGTTCACAAGGCTTAAGGCACCCGGGAAAAGAATGCAGATATGCGCATTTCTCTGGGTTTATTACGGATTTCCCACCTCTGATTATGAGAGCCGTAATGTTGAAGAGGTACGTTACAGGTGCGGAGCTGCGCTTGCCAGGCATGATTCCGTTGAGGCCGACTACGTCTGCGGGGTACCTGACTCGGGAGTGGGGCATGCCTTCGGCTATGCCAACGAAAAGGGACTTCCCTATATGAGTTCGTTTTCTAAATATACTCCAACCTGGCCAAGGAGTTTCATGCCCCAGAGGCAGATACAGAGGGAGCTGGTGGCCAGGATGAAGCTCATCCCCAACAAAAAGCTCACCAGGGGAAAGAGGATAATCTTTCTTGATGACAGCATTGTCAGAGGTACCCAGTTGAGAGACAATACACGTGACCTGCGTGATTCGGGCGCTGCCGAGTTGCATATGCGCATTGCCTGCCCTCCGCTCTTGTATCCCTGTCCCTTTCTAAATTTTTCTCAGTCGCGCTCAACCCTTGAACTTGCTGCAAGAAAGGCAATTGTTAATCTTGAGGGAGAAGAGAAGAACGTAGAGGAGTATCTTGATCCGGATTCAGAGAAATATTCCCTGATGGTTAAGGAGATATCTGCCACACTGGGCATGGATACTCTTATGTTTCAAAGACTTGACGATCTTGTAAAGGCAATCGGTCTGCCTAAAAATAAGCTCTGCACCCATTGCTGGGATGGCAGCAGCAGCTTCTGAAAGTGTTGAAAATAAAGTCGTTTTGTTAATAATTTGCATTGCATCAAATAATTTGACCTGTTCTTCCGTTTAATTTTACAATTCGCAAACACCGGCGCTTCCCTCAGGGCAGCGTTTTATGCGGAATGTTTTAGCGGAACGGACCATTGGATTATTAACAATAAACACTAATTAAGATGAAAAAAATCCTCGCTTTTTCAATTGTAATTCTTGCGTTTACAGCAGGCGTATTTGCTCAGAATACTGACACTGAGCAAACTATTGCCACGGCTACCATTGTCGGACCTCTGACACTGTCAAAAGTCAGCGACATGGATTTTGGTACTATTGCTGTATCCGGTACTGCCGGCACGGTGCAGCTGGGCATTGATAACTCCAGGACCCCGGCAGGCGGCGTATCACTGGTTCCTCCTGCTGCAGGCACTGCTGCATCATTTACTGTCGCCGGCCAGGCAAATGAGACGTTTGCCATAGAATTGCCTGCTGACGGAACAGTAACACTGGCAGGAACCGGACCGGATATGCCTGTCAATGGTTTCGTTCATAGTATTTCAGGAACACCTCAGCTTGACGGCGGTGGTGCTGCCGCGTTTACTGTCGGAGCAACACTGTCGGTTGCCGCAAGCCAGGCTTCAGGGGCTTATACATCTGCAAACTTTCCTGTTACAGTAAGCTATAACTAGGGCACATACACCACCGGCTACAGACGCGATGAGGCGATTAATAAAAGGTACAATCAGCCTGTGGTTACTACTGTTGGTTTCTGTCACCATGGCAGAGGCCCAGCCGGGATTATCTTCAACTGTAACGGGTCATATAACGGCAGAAGTAATATCAACTCTCACTGCGGTTGAGACATCACAGCTGAGTTTCGGGAAGTTTTCTCCGGGACCCCAGGGCGGAAGTCTTATCCTGAACCCGGAAAACACTATCTCGGTAATGGGTAGTGTCTGGCCGGGAAGCGGGACCCACAGCGCGGCAAGCTTCTATGTTACCGGCGATCCCGGGGTAGCCTATACGGTATCACTCCCCTCATCGCCGGTGACAATTACCCATGTCAGCAGCGCACGAACCATGACTGTTGAAGACTGGACTTCCGTTCCTTTTGCGGAACCCGGTGCAGGATTACTTGAAAACGGATCTCAGGTTGTTTACGTTGGTGCAACACTCAGGGTGGGAACTATTAATGATAATCCCGTAGGTGTCTATACAGGTACCTATACAATTACCTTTGAATTCAACTGACAGCAGCAAAACCAATAAATCGCAATGTAATGAGTAAGCTTTCCTTTCGGCATATGATCAGGCTTTTATTGCTTGGCATGTTTATGTATCCGGCTATTTTGACGGCCCAGGGGGATCTCCTCATTACACCGAGGAGAGTCGTATTCGAAGGGAACAAGAGATCCATGGATCTCAGCCTGGCCAACATCGGAAAAGACACGGCAACATACAGTATCTCTCTTGTCCAGATCAGGATGACCGAGACTGGAGGATTTGAAACGATTACCGAGGCGGATGAGGGACAGCAATTTGCATCTCCCTACCTGAGATTCTTTCCACGGTCAGTAACCCTTAAGCCGGAAGAGGTACAGACGGTCAAGATCCAGGCTGTGCGAACAGGCGGACTGGCTCCGGGAGAATACAGGTCGCATCTCTATTTCAGGGCTAAACCCAAAGAAAAACCCCTGGGAGAAGAGATTCCCAAACAGGAGGAACAGGCGACTATTTCAATAAACCTGGTTCCGGTATTCGGAATAACCATTCCTGTTATTATCAGGGTTGGCGAACCCACATACAATGTCACACTGTCAGACCCTGAACTGACTTTTGAGAATGACACAATTCCACGGCTTTCGTTTGTGTTCAACAGATCAGGTGATTATTCGGTGTACGGAGATATCTCAGTAGACCACATTGCCCCTGACGGAACTGTAACCCGTGTTGGCATTGCCAAAGGAATAGCTGTCTATACTCCGAATGCCACAAGAAAATTTACATTCAATCTTTTTAAAGGGCAGGTTGACTATAAGAACGGCAAACTGCTCATAACGTACTCTGCTCCTTCGGATGTCAGGCCGGAGCAATATGCTGAGGCAACTCTTAACTTAAAGTGAACCATCACACCCGGGATTGTGGTTATAAATTGACAGATGATATGAATTCAAAAGGCCGGCCCTTCAAGATTATTCTCCTGTTGGCGGCCTTTTGGCTTTTATTGGCAGAGGCATATTCCGCAACCTATTACTCCAGGCAGACCGGAAACTGGAATTCAAGGGTCACATGGTCAACATCGGGCCATGGAGGAAGTGCCGCCTCAGGTACCCCGGGACCGGGAGATGTTGTTTACATAGGCAACCACACTATTACCGTGACGGCAAATGCCGCATGCTCTGATCTCAGGTTTTCAGGTGGTTTTACATCCGGTACTATTAACGTAAATACAGGATATACATTGACTGTTTCCGGGGCGGTTACGGTTATCAGTTCAGATAACAGCAATACCTCATCTGTTTTTTCCGGCGGAGGACAGTTAATTTGCGCTTCTCTGGCTGTTGGAACAAATGCAAATCCGAATCCCTCAAGGACCACATCGCTGTTTTCTGATATTGCAGCCCTGAGCGTGACTGGGAATGTTATTATCTACAGCAGTTATTATTCATATTGGTTCTGGACCTATTCGAATAACGCTTCTTTTACGATTAATGCCGGGATGGTAACTGTCGGAGGTTCGGTAGAGACGGACAATGAGAACAACTCCAATACCTCAACACTGACCCTGGGCAACGGGGCTCCCTGGCTGGCAATCGGAGGTGCCACACCCTTTAACCTCGACGGTACCGGGACAAGTTCCATTACCCTCAATGGTACGGGAGCTACGGTTGACTACAACCGTAACGGAGCACAGAGTGTGTTCAATACCGGATATACCAATCTTACCCTTTCCGGCAGTGGTGCCAAAACCATCCCTGCCGGTCTCCCCCTCCCGGGGATGCTTTCTATGGAGGGAACGGCCACCGTCTCAGGCTCTGCTCCCGCGTACGGTCCGGCTTCAACCATACGGTACGGGGGATCAGCATCCCAGAATACTGGCACAGAGCTTATCCCGGTATTCAGCGGAGACGGAGGGCTCATCATTGACAACCCGTCGGGTGTCACCCTCACATCCTCCCTGACACTGAGCGGAGGCCTGAATCTGGCCTCGGGGTCATTCAATGTCGGCGGAAACACCCTGACTCTTAATGGCCCGCCAATTACCCTCACCTCGGGGAATATGGCCACAACTTCAGCCTCTTCCCTGGTATTCGGGGGATCGTCCGCGGGGCTTTTTATTCCATCCGGCGTATCCAGCCTGAATAATCTGACAATAGATAATGCCGGCGGGGTCACGCTCAACAGCAACATAACCCTTGCATCCGGTGGCATCCTGACCCTCGCCAGCGGGATCCTTGACGCTGGCAGCTACATCCTTGCGGTGACAAACAGTTCTGCTTCTGCAGTTACCGGGTCTGAGACCTCTTTTGTCAATGTTACCACGGGGTCACTGCAGCGAACGCTGCCATCAGGGCTGAGCGGTACGGGCAATAATTACCTCTTCCCGATAGGAGAGGGAGGCGTTTACAAGGCCATAAACATCATTGATGTCAACACCGGACCCACGGGTCCCGTACTCCGGGCTTCCGTAACTCCTGCCGGCGCCGTCAACGGAGATGACAATACAATAAGCGAAGTATTACCACGATGCTGGTCTTTGCTTAATACCAACGGGGGCAATTTTACCCGGGCAGCCATCGAACTATATGAAGATGGTCTGGACAACACACTAACAATTGCCATGGCCCCGGCCCCCGCAGGCGAATATTCGGCAATAGGCGGAACACCGGGGTCGTCTTCAATTATTTCTCCGTCTGTCCTTAATCCCGGCCCTTATTTCGCAATAGGTGTTCTCGATTATGATGTCTTCTATTCATACAGGAGTGGCGACTGGCATGATCCGTTTACCTGGACATCAGATCCCAGCGGGACCCTTCAGATAGGAAACCAGATCCCGAATAACGGGGCCAGGGTGATTATACTGACTGACCGTACGGTGACAATGGCTCAGAATGTTACTGAAACAGACCTCTCAGTCACAATCAGCCCCGGAGCTGTCCTGGATCAATTGTCACATAGCTTTAATGCCGGTATGGCAAGTCTTTACGGACAGGGTATCCTGAGGCTTGCATCTGCCAGCTTCCCGGTGGCTGCCCTCAATACCCTGGTTGAGGCAGAAGGAGGAACAGTGGAGTATTACAACTCTTCAGATTTTACTCTCCCGTTAACGCAGAATACGTATAATAACCTGATCATCAACACATCAGGATCAACAGCCACACAGCTGGCCAACCTTTTACTGAACGGAAGCCTGCAAGTCAGAGGTGGAGTCTTCAGGATCAATGACAACAGCTCAACGGCGAAGCTGATCCTCAATATTGCCGGTAATGTGACCGTTGACGAAGGAGCGGCCATTGCGGTGGGTAATGGTGTTACGAATACTGCCATAGGAGGGACCGGGGGCACCATGCCATACCTGAATTATTACCTGAATTTTCACTTGGTAAAGATAGGAGGTGATTTCACCAATAACGGAACAGTACGGTTCACCAATCTGAACTATCCTCTATACAATGCCTTTCCCCCAACTTCTGCCGGGGCTACATCAGGTGCAGCTTCCGTCTTCTTTGAGGGATCATCTGACAACACTCTTACCTGCAACGGGATAACCGATTTCTATAATCTTATTGTCAACAAGGGAATTGACCAGACATACAGCCTCACAATCAACTCCTCCGATCACTCAAATTTCAGGCTTTTCGGGGCCAACAGCCTGGATGCCGAATCGGTTACCGGCAACCCCGCCCTGAGGAAGGCTCTCTGGATCTATTCCGGGACGCTCATCCTGAAGGGAAGCATTATTATTCCTTCTCTTTCCGAGGGCAACACGGATGATTCTCATTATTATATTCCTTCAAATGGCGCACTGATTTCCGATGGGGTGGATGTTGCCCTGTTTGTGACTGCAGATGATTACCGTGAGGTCAATACGGCCTATGGTGTTTCTGCTGCCAGCAACGCAGCAATGGGTGTTGAAACCGGAGGCAGCGGCAGTGCCCTCTACCTGTCCGGCAGGCTTGAGGTGAACAATGGTTATCTCTCCGCAAAGGAATCCGGGGGTATCATCACCTCTTCAATCGCATCCGGACAGATAATCATTAACGGAGGGATTGTTGATGTCAAACAGTTGCTCTTCTCTTCCGGTTCTGCCTCCTACAGCCAGTCGGGAGGGCTGTTGGTACTGAGGGGGCGTTTCAGGCGCACACCTGTGACATTTACTTCCATTGCCAATCTTACCGATGCATCCGCGGCCACACTTAACACCTCGAGGGTTGTTTCGGGGACAAGCACAACACATGGAACCTTCAACCTTGAGAACCCTTCGAACATCCTGAACTTAGCGGGTGGAACAATCAGGATATATGATGTTACAGGAACCGCGGCAAATGAGGCATTTGACGTGAAGGCATCTGCTGCCAATATCAGCGTGACGGGAGGAACGCTTGAGATGGTTCCAAAAACCGGAACCGCCCTCTCCGATGCAGTCTATTATGCCATTTATACAACGGCTCCGGTATGGAACCTTACAGTCAGCCGCGCCGATGGCAGTTCATATATCAGGATGAACACCCCCGTTGCGGTTCTTAATGATCTGAAGATCACCTCGGGTAATCTGAATGCGAACAATAACAATCTCTCCATCGGAGGTAACTTCACAATTGAGGCGGGAACCTCATACATCACCGGCACCAATACCACCACGATGGACGGCCCGGGCGCCAGAACACTTACTGTCAACACGGCAACCGCCCTTACATTTCATAATTTTACCATTGAAAAGCCGGCCGGAGTGGCAGTGGCTCTCTCGGGCTCGCAGGCTGTGGTGAATGTGAGTTCGGCTTTCAGACTGGCCGGGGCGACTCTTAATAATTCCGGAAAGACGATAAACGTATCAGGGATAGTTTATAACTCAGGTCTGGCATCGGGAACAGGTAAGATTGTTCTCAACGGCTCATCTGCCCAGACAATTGACGGAGGCGGGGTCTTTGGCAATATTGAGATTGCAAACACAGCGGCAGTTCCCGTCTCGCTTCTTGACCAGATGACAGTTAATGGCACTCTGAATTTTGCCGTAAACGGCCTGCTGAATATAGGCACATTCAACCTTCACCTGAATGATACGGCAACTGTTGCAGGGACGGGGGCCAACAGGTTCATTCAGACATCCGGCAATGCAGGTGACGGTGGGCTTTCACGCAGCTATCCCTCCAATGATTCCTTCGTATTCCCGGTGGGAGTGGCCGGAAAGTATATTCCGGCAACCATAGGTTTTTCTTCCTCTCCGGTAACTTACGGGTCAGTGACTGTTATCCCGGTTGATTATGAACATCCCGTAACAACTGTTAACGGTCAGAGTCTCACCTGCTTCTGGAGAGTCAAATCTGAAGGGTTTACTGATATTCCTCTCTATTCTGTCACCCATTCTTTTGTTTATAATAATTCTGATGCAGGCGGTACGGAGGCTAATTATGTCCCGGCACTATATGACGGGGTGGAAAAGATATGGTATATCGGTCAGGCCGCTGATGTGAACAAGACCACAAATACAATCTCAGACTGGAGTTCCCCGACCAACAGCACCAACTTCCTGGATGCAGACTACACCGCAGGCAGCGCTGCAAGTTTCGGTACGCCAAGGATATACTACAGCCGGCAATCAGGCCTCTGGAGTTCAAATTCAACATGGTCCCTCACGGGCCACACGGTCAACAACCCCCCTGCATCACCTCCCGGCGCAAATGATATAGTTATTATCGGAGGGAATGATTCTATCTGGCTGGCAACAGAGGACCCTTTTCCCTCTGGTTCTACTAATAGGTCAACATATTATTATCAGCGCAACAAGGCTGTTGTCAATTGTGCAACCCTACAGATAGAGGCCGGATCAGTTCTTGATATTCAAAACAATCCGGGCAGTACCTTTGCCTCCGTTCTCAGCCATCCGGGAGGGAACGGAAAACTGAGACTGACAACCAGGGACCCGTCAACATTTGATAATTCAGAACCCTTTGTCTATCCCGGAGGAGACTTTTCGGAATTCAGTGTGAACAATGGCATTTCTGAATTCTATACCGTCAACTCACAGGCCGGAACATATTATATCCTGCCTTCGAACGCCACTGAATATGGCACGGTCATCATGACGCCCCTGGAGGGTTCCAATATAATCATGCCTAATATTCCGTTGGTGACTATCAACGGAGACCTGATATGTAACGGATCGGATGCTGATGCATGGCTGGCCATGTCATGGACAGGTTCAGATTATGGAACCATTGTTGAGAAGGTTGTCAATGTAAAGGGTAGCCTGGTGGTATCAGGAGGTTCATTCGGGTTTATTTATAATGGCACCAGGCTTCAGAGGATAAACATCCAGGGGGATGTTCACATTGCTCCCGGGGCAGGTATCGATGTTTGGAACAGTTCCACCAGCAACATCATGTCAATAGGCGGATCGGTTTATAATAACAGCAACAATGTCACTGCCCCGTCAGGTTCACCCAGCGTATTTCGCTTAATAAACAGCGGCAACAAATGTGATCTGATCTTCACCGGCAACAGGTCAACTGTGGTAACCAATGATCCGGCAATCAGCACAAACCCGGTTACGGTTTTCAACAACGTTACAATCGATAAGGGAAATTCTCCGGATACGACCATCACCTGGAACATAGGCGGCACCCTTACCACTCCGGACAATAACTGGCTTACCCTGCTTAACGGCACGCTCATCTATGAGAGAACGGGTGATTTCAATATTTCTACTTCCACAGATTTTACTATTCCTTCCACAGCGGGCCTTACCCTTAACACGCCCTCAAATGTTTATATATCAAACAGAAACAGCACCGAAACTCTTTACCTGAACGGGAGGCTCAGGTTAACGGGCGGAGGCGGCAATGTATATATCGGGCCCGCCGGTAACACGGCCAATAATGCTGACATAGAATACTCCGGAAGCGGGGCTTCACTTCTTGAAGTGAACAGCGGGAACCTGTTCGTCAACGGGCAGATAAGGCGGCCGCTGGCATCCACGAACGGCACACTGACATACATGCAGACAGGAGGGAATGTAATTATTTACGGAAACAATGCCAGTCCGGTAAAAGCCAAACTGGAAGTGCTCAATGAAGGCAGCGAGTTCTTTATGTCAGGAGGTAGACTCACAATAGTCAGGGGAGGAGGAACCACCTACGGTGATCTTTACCTGAGACCGGCATCGGGATCGGTTACAGGCGGAACAATAAACTTTACCCAGAGTCCGTCGCCCGGTACTGTCATTGATGCAGAGCAATCATATAATCTTGATGCCAACATCCCGCTGCACAACCTCACAGTTACAGGAAAAATATCAGGCACAAATCGCAATTCTGAAGTGTCACTGATGGTCAGCCCGCTGGTGCTGAACGGTTCCCTGACCCTGTCAAATGAGAGGAGCCTGTTTACTTCCAACAACCGCAATGTGACTATAAGGGGCAACCTGAACAACAGCGGAACATATGGTTACGGTACCGGCCGTATAATTTTTGATGGCGGTGTTCAATCAATCACCGGCTCTTCAGTAACAGACTTCTATGATCTTGAGGTCTCCTCCCTGACATCATTGACAGCTAACGGCAACTTCACGGTTTATCATGATCTGGAAATTGTTTCCGGAAACCTTGTTCTCGGTTCCGGACTTCTGACACTGATTGGGAATATCAGTAACAACGGAGCATATACTGATGATAATACTGCAGGAGGTTTAAATCTTGCCGGTACTGAGTTGCAGTATATATCAGGCACAGGCTCATTTGCAAGAATGGTGCTTAACAATAACTCAGGAGCAAAGCTGAACAACAATATCGCCATACAACATGACCTAGTTATGAATAACGGGGTGCTTGACATAAACAGGTATCAGCTTACCCTCAGTCAGAACAGCCTTATAGTGGGCAGTAACTTCAGGGCCTCCATGATGATCAGGTCTGACGGGGTGGGCAGCAGCAGGGGAGTACTCAAGTATTTCACTGCCGGAGCACAGACATTTACCTTCCCGGTGGGTGTTGCAGGCAAATACACACCGGCGCTGTTCACTGTCACATCAAGTGCAACAGTGGGATCAGTAAGAATAAATCCCGTCAACGATTTTCACCCTGCCATTACCGATCCCCTTAACTCGCTGAGTTATTACTGGCAGGTTGAGAGCTCCGGCATATCAGGCCTGAACGCAAGTATGCTCTTCACCTATTGCGATGAGGATGTTTCAGGAAATGAGGCAGATTATATTGCTGCGAGGCTGGTTCTTCCGGATGGAACCTGGGACAAGGCTTTGCCCGGACCGGCAACGGACAACGTGGATGAAGCATCCCATACAGCTGTCTTCTGCTATACCGGCAGCAACAACATGAACGGTGACTATACCGCAGGCGCTGATGCGGCAATTCCCCCAGAGGTACCGGAATACGTTACCAGCAGTAACGGCAACTGGTCTGATCCGGGCATCTGGACCCCCGTGGGTGCATCACCTCTTTGCCCTGCCGGAGGGCCGCGAGGGTGCAATGTTATTATTGATCATGTTGTGACAACCGACATTAATTTCATTTCGGTACTTAACACTGCAATAAATAATGAACTCAGGGTTGTTTCGCCAACCTTCGGACACAATCTGGGAAACGTGACAGGTGATGGAAAGATATACCTTGAACGTGGCAACCTTCCCGGCGGAACTTATACTGACTTTACTGATTGTTCGGGGAACGGGACGATAGAGTATGGCGGCAGCGGAACATATATTATCGTATCGGGTGTTTACACCTCGGTTCCCAATCTCATCATGTCAGGGACCGGCACAAGGATACTTCCCAATACTGATCTGACCGTTTGTAAACGACTGGTGATTGACGGCCCGGTACTGGACAACAGTCTGAATGACAGGAAACTTACCATACTGGGCACTTTTGAGAGATATAACTCAGGAGCTTTCAGGAGCGGTACCGGGTCATATCCCGCCGCCACGGTTTCATTCGCAGGATCAGCGGCACAGGTTCTGGGAGGCGCTACAGGCGATTTCACCGGCACCAACTGGTTCTGGAACCTCGAGGTTAATAATCCGGCAGGCCTGACCATTGCTGAGGGAGGAGATGTGGAGATCAGCAACAAGCTTATCCTCACAAATGGTGTGGTCAGTGTCCCGGCATCGGGGCGACTCGCTCTCCTCAGCACTTCACCGGCAGCCGTGGTACCTTCAGGTGGAAGCACCACATCATGGGTCAGCGGCCCGCTCACAAAGAGTATTGTGAACGGAGAGAGCTTCCTCTTCCCGCTCGGCAGGGGAGACATCAGGAGCCACCGGTTTACTGTCATTTCAACCACCGGGGCTACAAGGCTGTTCACGGCTGAATACTTTTCGCCAAACATTACTGCCACTTCCATTGCACCGCCACTGAAAGTGACCAACACTCTGGAATACTGGAGCGTTTCATCTCCCTCATCGTCTTCGGCCAGGATAAAAACAGGCTGGGATTCGCAGAGCGATCTCACTCCCCTGGTAACTGAGAACGGACTGGCAGACATGAGAGTGGCCGGATTCAGTTCAGGCTTATGGAGGGAGCTGGCTTCCTCTGCATCAGGAAACAATAACAATGGTGAGGTGGAAACAACAGGAAGCGTTGCTCTTTCATCAACCTCATCTGATTTTACCACTGCAAGCATCTCCGGAACACTTGCCAGGGCCTCCTTCTCTTCGTTTGATCCTATCTGTGGTTCCGGTGGCATCCCGGTAAGCTTTATCTCATTTGCCCCAATTAGTCTCACCTATACTCTCAGTTACACCATTGATGGCATAACCCAGCCTGATGTGACGGTCACATCGCTGCCATTCGCCCTGCCCGCAAATGTCCCGGGAGTGTATCGTCTTACAGGATTCAGATTTAACGGTGGAGCCGGAACGGGAGTGGTTGATGCCAATACAGTTACCGTTTATGAACTTCCCACTCAGTCCGATGCCGGCACGGACCAGTCGCTCTGCGGGGTCTCTGTTACAACGCTTGACGGCAATGATCCCGGACCATTTGCAGGTCTCTGGACGGTAGTCAGCGGAGAAGGCGGATCATTTGAGAACAGTGTTCAGCACAATACTGTATTCAACGGCGTCCTTGGTGTAAGCTACACATTGCGATGGACCATCAGCAACGGACCATGTTCATCATATGACGATGTTGTCATTTCATTCCCGGTGGTAGCATCCAGGCCCGGAGAATTCACTGATTATGAACAGTATGTTTGCCGTGGCGGGTCAGGTTATGTCTATACTGTACCTCTCGTTTCAGGCGTGACCTATGACTGGTCCTACTCCGGCACCGGCCATACAATATATGGAACAGGCAACTCAGTCACAATAGACTTCAGCGCTGAGGCAACAGGAGGCTCTCTGAGCGTGACGGCTGCCAATGCATGCGGTATCAGTCCTGCGCGCTCAGTTAATATTATTATCCGCACGGCTTCGTTCGCATATTCCGGATCTCTCTATTGCCAGAATGGCGGGGATCCCATCCCTGTCCTTGATCCCGGTGCTGTTGCCGGATCATTCTCATCCTCGCCGGGATTGGTGTTCATTGATACCTCAACAGGTCAGATAGATCTTTCGGAAAGCCTGTCGGGCACATATACCGTGACCAATACTGTTGACGCCTCTGTCTGCGGCGGGATGACAGCCACCGCCACTGTAACAATTGCGGGAGAGGTATGGAACGGTTCTGCAGGTTCTGCCTGGGATAATCCGGCAAACTGGTCGTGTGGATTCGTGCCTTATAGTGGCACTGAAGTTATCATTCCTGATGTGGCTGTTAAACCGGTTGTTTCATCAGGCGTAACCGCTGATGCCGGAGACCTGGTAATTGATGCAGGGTCATCAATCACCCTTACAGATGGCATATTGCGTATTTTTGGAACTGCCTCGGGTGCCGGTGTCATTGATGGTTCTGACGGTACGGCAGAGTTCTGCGGAAGCGCGCCACAGACAGTGGCAGCGAACCTGTTTGCATCTGACAGGGTGAAGAACCTGACAGTTAACAATGCTGCCGGGGTCACTCTTGGCGGCCCGCTCAATGTTACGGGAGCACTCCTGGTTCAGAGTGGAGAGCTGGCTTCAGATGGTCATCTAATCCTGGCTTCTGATGCCACACGCACAGCTCTTATAGACGGATCAGGCACGGGTAATGTAACCGGTCTTGTCACAATGCAGAGATACCTTCCCTCAAGATTCGGGTACAGGTATTTCAGCTCCCCATTCTCCGCCTCAACAGTCAGTGAGTTTGCTGATGATATGGATCTCGCCTCCTCCTTCCCCATGTTTTACCGTTATGATGAGAGCCGTACCTCGTCAGGGTGGGTCTCCTATACCACCGGTACTGCCCCTCTCAATCAGATGGAGGGTTATGCTGTCAACTTCGGTTCTCTGTCTGATCCCTATACGGTTGATGCCACAGGCGAGGTCACCAACGGGAATGTGACTGTCACCCTTTACAATAACAATAACACATATACCAAAGGCTTTAACCTTGTCGGGAATCCATATCCCTCTCCTGTGAACTGGAATGCGCCCGGATGGACAAAGAACAATATTGACAATGCCATCTACTTCTTCAGTGCAAGTACCACTGATGAATACGGAGGTACATACAGCAGTTATGTCAACGGTATCTCAAGCGACGGTGTGGCAGACAGCATTATCCCTTCAATGCAGGGCTTTTTTGTTCACGTGTCAGATGGCAGCTGGCCGGTGACCGGAACGCTGGCGGCAACCAACAGCGTCAGGATCAATGACCAGAACCAATTCTTCTTTAAATCAGCAGAGACCACAGACCGGTTCCTGATCAGGCTGAATGCCGCCTTCGCTGATGATGAGCTCTCGTCAGACCCGATGGTGGTCTATTTTGATGATCAGGCGGAGCCGGGCTTTGACAAAGACATGGATGCCCTGAAACTCTTCAACACTGACATGATGGTGACCAACCTCTTCGCTCTCCTTTCCGGCGGCCAGAAACTGTCAGTCAATGCCCTGCCACTGCAGACTGACAGTGTTGTCTATGTGCCCCTGGGCCTCAGAACATATCGTGACGGAGAGATCGTTTTCGCTTTGCGTGATCTTGAAAACCTTCCGGATAATCTGCGGATAATGTTCCGTGATGCAGCCACCGGTGCAAATGCAGACCTGAGTTCTTCAGGGCCTTACAGGGTCAATCTCCCGGCGGGTGATTACGAAAACCGGTTTGCGCTTGCCTTCCTTAAAAGCACAACCTGGACCGAAATGCTTCCCGAAGAGGATGGGCTTTTCAGCGCTTACTGTTACGGTGATCAGTTGAGAGCCACAGTGGGAAGGGTCAGTGGCAGCGAAGGCACTATTACTGTCTATGATCTGGGCGGAAGGCTTGTTTTTGCGCGGAAGGTGTTTGAACCCGGACGCTACAATATGGACATCAGCCTCAAAAAAGGAATTTACCTGGTGAACTACATCTCCGGGTCATTAAGCGCTACGGTAAAACTGGCATTTGGACTATGACGATGGGAAAAAGAGATAAAATCAATCCGGGTTACAGGCTTGTGACGGCGCTGGCAGCAGCACTGCTGTTTGCCCTTACGGTTCCTTCAGAAGCACAGGAGCTACCCCCCAGGCCGGTAATTATAACCGTTAATCACTCCCAGCCCCTTGCCTTCGGGGCATTCACCCCGGGAACATCCGGAGGAACAATAACAGTCACTCCTGACGGAGCCTCAAGATATGCCAGCGGGACCGTCATACCGCTCAATCTCGGGATGCTATATACACCTGCCATGTTTTATGTCAGTGCCAACCCGGGAACGGTAATATCCCTTCTTGCCGGACCTCCGTCAATCCTTACGGGCAGCAACGGAGGGACGCTTTCTCTTCAGCTCGATGATACTTATCCTGCCTCGCCATTCGTCACAATGGTTCCTTTCCAGCAACAGACAACAGTACTTCTGGGAGGGACACTCACTGTAGGTACTATTGTGTCCAATCCACCGGGCAGCTACACCGGAACAATCAACGTAACCTTCGTGCAGGAATGATGCAATAGATAGTTGTTTATGACAGAAAGAAATGCATATAGATCACAGGTGTTTCCAGGCACAATGCATCTTCTTTCTGCCAGAACAATTCTAATTGTGCTTTTTATGTGGTTGTCTGTCCCCGCAGTGATTGTTCATGCGCAGGACGAGCCGCTATATGATGAAATTCCCCTGTATGTTAAGATTCCTCACATTGGAATACGTGAAATGGATGCTCTCATCAGGAATGAGGAGGCATACCTGCCCGTAGCGGACCTCTTCAATTTCCTGAAAATAAAAAACATTGTTTCGGGCGATCTCGGAACGGTTACAGGGTTCTTTATGAATCCTGATGACTCATATACGATCAGCAGGGAAAAGAACCAGATAGAATTCGGGGGAAAGATATTCCCGCTGGATGAAGAGTCTCTTATCCGCACTGAATCAAATCTTTACCTCAGATCCGTTTATTATGGCAGGGTTTTCGGACTTGACTGCCATTTCAGCTTCAGGGATCTGACTGTAACAATAGAAACAAAGACAGAACTTCCTGCTATAAGGGAGATGAGGCAGGAAGAGATGAGAAGGAATATAGTCAGGCTGAAAGGGGAAATCCAGGCTGACACAATTATAGGCAGAACTTACCCGGCCTTCAGGTTTGGCATGGCAGACTGGTCAGCCTATGCCAGTCAGCAGCCCGGAGGAAAATCCGAGGCAAGGTTCAATCTTGCACTTGGTTCAGTAATTGCAGGGGGAGAAGCTTCTGCCTCGCTGACAATGCATACAAACGCACCCTTCAGTGAGAAGCAGCAATATTACATGTGGCGTCATGTAAACAATGACCGCAGCTGGATGCGCCAGCTGATGGTTGGCAAGATACATGCCAATGCCACCTCTTCACTATTTAATCCGGTGGTTGGTGTGCAGGTCACAAATACCCCGACCACCTTCAGGCGTTCCTTCGGGACATATGCCCTGACTGACAGAACGGAACCTGGCTGGACCGTTGAGCTATATGTAAACAATGTGCTGGTTGATTATGTCAAGGCCGATGCATCAGGATTTTTTTCCTTTGAGGTTCCCCTTGTGTACGGCAATACCCTTGTCAAGCTTAAGTTTTACGGGCCATGGGGAGAGGAGCGTACCCGTGAACAAAACATCACCATACCATTTAATTTCATGCCTCACGGGGAATTGGAGTACACTGTCAGCGCCGGAGTGGTTGAGGATTCTGCCTGGAGCCGTTTTTCCAAAGCCGATCTGCGTTATGGCGCCACCCGGCATATAACCCTGGGTGCCGGAGTTGAATACCTCTCATCAATCACTGATGCGCCTGTTATGCCGTTTGTCAATGCCTCTGTCAGGGTTGCCAATAACTTTCTCATTTCAGGCGATTATACACATGGCGTCAGAGCCAGGGGAACAATGACATACCGGCTGCCGTCAAATATTCAGATGGATCTCAACTACATCTGGTATAACAGAAACCAGAAGGCTATCTCATACAACTACCTTGATGAGATAAAAGCCTCCATCTCTGTTCCCGTCAGGATTAAAAAGATAGGAGCTTACTCAAGGCTGTCATATCACAGAATTAATTTTCCGGGTTCACTATATACCACCGCCGAATGGATGCTTGCCGGAGCAATGTCAAGAATGAGCATCAATATGACCACATATGGCATTTTTTCGGAATTCTTTGACCCGAATATTTACGGACAGCTTTCACTGGGATTCAGACTGCCCGCGAATTTTGTAATTATGCCCCATGCACAATACAATTACACTGCAAATGAGCTTGTTACTGGCAAGATAAGTCTCGAAAAAAGACTGTTTGAGAGGGGATACCTGAACCTGTCATTTGAACATAATTTCCGGAATGACGTCACTATGGGCGAATTAGGCATGCGATATGATTTCTCATTTGCCCAGATGGGTGTTTCGGCCCGTCAGAGCAATGAGCATACCACCCTTGTCCAGTATGCCCGCGGAAGCCTGATAAATGACAAAAAGACCTCTTACCTCAAGGCTGACAATCGCACCAATGTGGGCAGAGGCGGGATCTCTGTACTTGCATTCCTTGATCTGAATGCCAACGGCATCCGTGATGAGGGAGAAGCCAGGGTGGGAGATCTGGCGCTGAGGTCAAACAGCGGAAGGATTGAATACAGTGAGAAAGACTCCATATTCCATATTACCGGCATGGAGCCCTATGTGAAACACTTTATTGAACTTGACGAAAGTAACTTCACTGATGTCTCCTGGCGATTGCACAGGAAGAGCTATGCCGTGGTTACTGACGCAAATATGCTCAAGCTTATTGAGGTGCCCGTCAGCGTGGTGGGAGAAGCAACCGGTACGGTTATGCTTGAAAAGGATGGCGTCAGGTCAGGCCTGGGCCGGATTATTTTAAATATCTACAGGGATGATCACACCCCGAAAGGCAAGGTACTGACTGAACACGACGGATATTTCAGCTATTTCGGACTGGAACCCGGGTCATATTTCATCCGTGTGGACACGGCCCAGCTCAGACGGCTGAACCTTGTTGCCGCGCCTGATTCAATAACTTTCAGTATCAGTAGCAGCAGGGAGGGCGATTATGTTGAGGAACTCGACTTTATCCTGCTCACAGCCGGAGTTCTTCCTGAAACCGTTGCATTGCCTGATACTGCTGCAGTGGCACTTGATATTGAAGTTGCCGGCACACTGGTCAGGACTGATACCCTGAAGGTGGTTCCCCCGCAGGTAGACAGAACCGTGGTGAAAGACACTTCATACCTTGTTGTCCATGAAGTGACCAGAGAGCTGATGACAATAACTGAAGACTACTATGCCGTTCAGTTCGGGGCATTCAGGAACAAGCTCTACGCGGAAATAATGAAGAAGAGAGTAGAGGGGGCTCTTGACAAGCATGTTGAGTTGTTTGAGGAAGATGGATTCTGGAAGGTTCGCATAACAGGATTTGATGACCGCGTGGACCTGGAGAAATATATCCCCGTGATCCACGGTCAGGGTATAACTGAGATATGGGTGATCTCCAACAGGGCTGTAAAGGATGCATGGAGAACCCTCACCCGGGAAGACTCACTTGCCGTGGTGAAGGAAACAATTACAGAAGAGCCTGTACCGATGGTCATCAGGGGCACAACCGTGCAGCTGGGAGCCTTCAATACACTTGAGGAGACAGTATCAATGAGCGACAGGCTGCTTGCTGCGGCTGAAAAACTCGTGACAATAAGGAACGATGAGGGTCTCTTTAAGGTTCAGATAACCGGTTTTACCGACACCAACGAGGTCAGGGAATTCATTCCTCTTCTGCGCAAGCACGGATTTGATGACATAATTGTCCTTCATGAATCAGAAACGGGCCTTGTGCCTGTGGTTCCCGCCGTGGTGGTTCCCGCCGTGGAGCAGCCGGCGGAGCCGGAGAGACCAGAACAGGCTGTTGCTGAACCCGAGAAACAGGTGGTCATTGAAGAAATTGTGGCGCCCCCGCCACCTCTGCCAAGATTTGTATTGCATGCCGGCAACTTCCACCGGAGAGCCGATGCTGAACGGGCTAAACAGAAGATCGAAAAGAGACTGAAACTGCCCGTGGAGATAATTGAGGAGTGGGACAACTACAGGGTTATTGTAACAGGATTTTACACTCGGGAAGAGACATATCCATTCTATCCAGAGCTTGCAGGATTGGGATTCACTGATATCTTTGTCTATGAAAAACCGCTGACAGAGCGATAGACAAAGACAGAGCCCATGAAATACGTAGGAGCACACATCAGCGCATCTGGCGGTGTTGAGAACGCACCGCTGAATGCCCATGAGATAGGAGCGAAGGCTTTCGCTTTCTTCACCAAGAACCAGCGCCAGTGGGTGGCGCCGCCTCTCACAAAGAAGAGCATCGATGAGTTTCGCAAAAGATGCGAAGAGTATGATTTCAGGCCTCACCAGATACTGCCGCACGACAGCTACCTGATAAACCTTGGGAATCCTGATCCGGAAGGACTGGGACGCTCACGCCACTCCTTCAATGATGAGATGAAGAGGTGCGAGCTGCTGGGCCTTGACAGGCTCAACTTCCACCCGGGAAGCCACCTGGGAAAGATGACCGAGGAAGAGTGCCTTGACCTTATAGCCGAGTCGGTTAATATCGCACTGGGCAATACCAGCGGTGTGATAGCAGTAATAGAAAATACGGCAGGCCAGGGAACGAACCTGGGATACAGGTTTGAACATCTGCGCCACATAATTGACAGGATTCATGACAAAAGCAGGGTGGGAGTGTGCATAGACACCTGCCATGCATTCACCTCGGGATATGATCTCTCAACCGTGGAGGGATTCAGGAAGGTCTTTGATGAGTTTGAAAAGGTGGTTGGATTCAGCTACCTGAAAGGAATGCATCTGAATGAATCGAAGAAACCGTTTGGATCACGTGTAGACAGGCATGACAGCCTGGGTAAGGGCGAGCTGGGCGATGAGGTGTTCAGACTGATAATGAATGACCCGCGCTTTGACGGCATGCCGCTCATCCTCGAAACTCCCGATGAGAACCTGTGGGCTGAAGAGATAAGGTACCTCTACTCCCTTCAGAAGAAGTAAGCCGATTTTCTGCATTTTTTTACCTTTGCTGCCGGCAATGATATTTTTCCGGATCTATCTGCGCCGCAATGTGTGCCTGATATGACGAACTACATTATTCTGGTACTTTGCGTAATTATTATTCTCTCCTACCTGTTTGATCTGTCAAGCAGGTATTCGAGGGTTCCTGGAGTAATACTGCTTATAGGGCTTGGCATTGCACTGCAACTTATATCCGTATCAACAGGTTTTGATATCCCCAATCTGCAGCCCCTGCTGCCCGTGATAGGGACCCTGGGGCTGGTGATGATAGTGCTTGATGCCAGCCTCGACCTGAAGCTCGAAAAGAAAAAGGCGAAAGTCCTTATCAATACCGTGGTGTCAGCCATTGTATTGCTTACCCTGGTGGTGACAGCGGGTTCACTGGTGCTTGTAAAGGTATACGGCCACACCCCGATATCTGCAGTGCTGAACACAATACCGCTCGGGATAATAAGCAGCGCCGTTGCCATTCCCTCTGCTGTAGGATTGAGTTCCAAAGAGAAGGAATTCATTGTTTATGAGAGCTCCTTCTCTGACATATTAGGAATCATGGCCTTCGACTTTATCCTTTTCGGCCAGTCCGAGATCACCGGAGGTGTAATCAACTATTTTGCCGGAGGCCTGCTGACAATAGTGATTGCTGCCGTTACAACGGCCGGACTTGCATGGCTGTTGCATAAGGTAAGTTATCATATCAACTATGTCATAATAATGACATTCGTCGTGCTGGTCTACGTGCTGGCGGAGTTGTATCATCTACCCGCGCTTCTGCTGGTTCTGTTTTTCGGGCTCGCTCTCTCCAACTCCAGGTTCGTGGAAAATACATTTATCAGGAAATACGTTGAGTTTGACAAGTTTAACCGCGATCTGAATGCTTTCAGAAAAATTCTCGGGGAGATGACTTTCCTCGTGAGATCATTTTTCTTTATAATATTTGGTTATTATACCTCCGTTGAGGGGATTTTCTATCCGGAGAATCTTATTACTGCCCTCCTGATTACCTCCGGCATCCTGCTTATCAGATGGCTTTTTTTCAGATACGTGTTGCGCATCAAAAGCTCTTCTCTAATTCTTTTTGCTCCCAGAGGACTGATAACGATCCTTCTTTTCCTCAGCATTCCGGCAACGTATGTTATTCCCGAGATTAATACCGAAGTCATAACACTGGTTATTCTGATGACGCTCCTTGTGATGATGCTTGGCAATATTATCTCTCCACGCAAAGCCAGGAAGGTTGTCACACCTGCTATAACAGATCTCCCGGAAGTAGCAGAAGGGGAACCGGTTGTTTAATGATCCGTTCGGGAAAGTAAGATTGCAGTTCGTTTCTGGAAATAATCAATATCTGACTTTCAGTGAAATATCCCCAAGGCCCTTCAGCTCACGTGCCGAGGTGAAAAACACTCTTCCCTTCCTTGAAAATACTTCCCATGCAACCAGCGATGTGATATCTTCAATTATGCCCGGCAGTGATTCGTCTTTAACGGGTTCAATCTTCTCATATGCTTTCACGGCCACGGGCTGAAAATAATCATAGTGAGTAATCAGCAGTTCTCCCTTCCCTGCTTTTGCAGCCGTGTAGACTTCCTGCAGGTCGGTCAATACCCTTCCTGCCGGAATAGCCTCCCTCATCTCCTTCAATGCATCGGATGTACGTACGGAATGCTGCCTGATTATCAGGTTCCAGGCCTGGCCGGAAATATGATGTCCGGAGACATTATTATAGTTTATCCTTGCATAACCGGCATAAATCTCAGGTCTGTCAGCAACCTGTATAAGACGGCTGAAGTTGTCTTCGGTACAGATAACCACACAATCAAGCCCCGTATTCTTCCAGACTTTTGTGACAGCCTTGTCAACCTTATTGAGAAACTCCCTGACCATATTATCAACAGCATCCGGATCACTCAGTTTTTTCCGGTCAGTATGATAATGCACATTCTCGCCGAAAGGGAATTGTTCATTCTGTACCTCGCCGGTGATCTTGTCATTAATGGCATTATAAAGTTGTACCCCGCTCTGGGAAAGGAGAAGGATCATGTATTCTTCATTTCTGGCCAGGGCATAGATGAGGGGGCGCAGAGCGAAGTGGTCACTTACCATTATCCTGTCAGAATGCGCCGGCCAGGAAGACCTGACTATCTCGGTAGTCCTGCCGGAAAGAAACAGATGGAGGCTGTCAAGACTCAGGCTGAAATCAATCCCTTCGGGAATGGCAGCCAGTTTCTTCAGGACCGATGCTCCTTTCCTCTTTCCGAATTCATCAATGACTCTCTTTTCTGCCTCCCGGCAAAGGTTCTTGAGCACAATACGGTCTTTCAGATAGTCGGGTTTGGTACGGTGAGTGTTCAGGCTTATGGTAACACAGATATTCCCTGTTTCAGCTGCCAGCTTTTCAATGATTTCTCTCTTCATATCATTCGTGTTTATTTATTCAACACCGTAACATACTGCAGCGTTCATGCAGGCGGTACCTTATGTTTGACAGGTATCCGCTGCACGATGGCTCACCGTTAATATAGGTCAAAAAACCCGAAACTGAAAATCATTTGATCTATACATGCCACGCCGGCACACTGACCGGCGCTATCTTGCCCTCAGGTACTGGGGCGGCCACGAGATCTCCGCTCCCTGTTCTTTTGCAGTGTGCAGCGGGAAATAAGGATTGCGCAGAAGCTCTCTTCCCATGAGTATCAGGTCCGCGCTGCCTGCTGTCAGAATCTCTTCTGCCTGTCCGGCTACGGTTATCATCCCAACGGCTCCCGTGAGTATACCTGTTTTCTTTACTGATACTGCGAAGGGCACCTGGTAACCCGGTCCTGCTGGTATCTTCGCATTATAGATATTTCCTCCCGAGGAGCAATCTATGAGGTCAGCTCCGGCATGGCGCAACAATGGAGCCAGCCTGACACTCTCTTCGGGGGTCCAGCCTCCTTCAGTCCATTCGGTTGAGGAGATGCGCACGAAGAGAGGCAGTTCTTCAGGCCATACTGATCTTATTGCCTCAGTAACCTGGAGCAGCAGTCTTGTACGGTTTTCGAAGGAACCTCCATAATCATCTGTTCTATTGTTGCTCAATGGTGAAAGGAACTCCTGCAGCAGGTATCCGTGTGCGGCGTGGATCTCCGCCACTTTAAAGCCTGCCTTCAGCGCCCTTCCGGCGGCATTACGGAATCCTTCAATAAACCTTTCCAGGCACACTCTGTCAGCCATCACGGGAGTTCTTTCTCCCGGGCTGAAGCGGATGGCAGAGGGTGCCACTGTCTCCCAGCCGCCATTCCTGAGATCAAGCTGCTTTCCTCCTTCCCATGGCAGTGCGCATGAAGCTTTTCTTCCGGCATGGGCAAGCTGTATGCCGGCAACAGATCCCTGGCTGTGGATGAAGTCAGTTATTCTGCGCAAGACAGGTATATGATCGTCACTCCACAGGCCGAGGTCGCCCGGAGTGATCCTTCCTTCCGGCCAGACGGCAGTGGCTTCAACTATGATCAGCCCCGCTCCGCCTGCTGCTCTTGTCCCGTAATGCACATGATGCCAGTCTCGGGCAAAACCGTTTCTGGCCGAATACTGGCACATGGGTGACATTGTGATACGGTTCCTGATGTTAATATCCCGAATAGTTATTGGCGAAAAAAGCATTGACATTACTTTATAGGTATATTAAGAACAACAATTTTTATGGTGCCTGGTTTCAGAACCTGTAAAAGAATCCGGCGCTGACGGAGAAGGGGGAAAGCTCGGTGATGTATCCTTCGGGTGGATCGGTATGCCGGTGGATGGTTACCCCCAGCTCGGCATTCAGCCCGAACCTGCTGCTTCTGCCGTGAAAAAGGAAAGACCTGCCTATCCTGGGATAAAGGAAACTCTGCTCAAAGGTGTCGTATCCCCTTCCGAACAGGGTGGTGCTTACCCCGCATGCACCATTCAATGTGTTAGCGCATCGTTGCTTTTAAATAATCAGTCAAATATACTGTCTGAAATCAATTTCTTAAAAAATTGTGTACTGTTTTTTGTAATAATTTATGCCCAAATGTTACTTTATAAGAAACAACTCGAAAATGAAATCTACTAAAGAGGCGTTTATCGAGATACTCTCAGACTATCAGGGGATATTGCACAAAGTCAGTTTGGTATACTTCAAAAACGAAGCTGATAGAGAGGATAATCTTCAGGAAATAATATATCAGTTATGGAAATCATTTTCGAGTCTCAAAAACCATAACAGTATTGGTTCATGGATTTATGCAGTGTCAATAAACACTTCAATTTCCAGGATTAAAATGGCATCACGAATAGAATACAGAGAAACAATACCCGAATTGCCTGATCAATCTGACATTATTGAAAAGATTTCCATGAATGAATCATTGCAATTATTAATAAATGCAATCTATAATCTTGATGAAGTCGATAAATCAATCATGCTGCTTTATCTGGAAGAAAAGAGTTATGATGAAATTGCTGAAATTGTTGGTATCTCAAAGTCATATGTTGGCGTGAGGATCAACAGAGCCAAAGAAATATTGAAAAAGAGCCTAAATAAATACAGTCATGGAAAATAACGAATTACAAAAAATTTGGAAAAGTATTGGTACTGAAGTCAATTATAGATCTAAGGATGAACTTAATCTATTGCTTAAGTCAAAAGCAAAACATACTGTAAGGAAGTTTCTAATTCTTGAAATTACCGGTGTTTTTCTCTGTATCCCTTTAATAATCTGGTTGATTTATTCATCGATAAATCGGAAAGATGATATAATCTATTTAATTAACAACGCTGCTGCTGCAATTATTACTGTTTCTGCATTCATATATGGAGTTATCTCAGTGTATAAATTACAAAACAGAAGATATGATCAGCCATTAAAATATTGGTTAGAAGAAAGAATAAAATTCTTATCAAGAGGTTATGAGGGAAGATTTAAAAACCTATACATTTTTTTAGTACCAATTATGATTCTTACGGTATTTCTGTCAATGCACGTTTATTATGAATATAAACCTTTCGTTGAAGCCTTAAGAACAGAAGAATCTATTGTTCGCCAAATTATTGCAATTTCAATTGGTCTTTTAGTCGCATTTTATATAGTGAGAAAGATTAATAAACATTCATTAACCAGTCTGGAATTTTTAAAAGATATGTATAATCGTCTTTGCAATGAGCGCTAACAGGCCTTTATCTGTAATGTGAGAACAAGCAAAGTGTTTTTAACATAACAAATGAACGGCAATCACAACAGACATTTACTCTGCCTGGTTTCAGAACCTGTAAAAGAATCCGGCGCTGACGGAGAAGGGGAAAAGCTCGGTGATGTATCCTTCGGGTGGATCGGTATGCCGGTGGATGGTTACCCCCAGCTCGGCATTCAGCCCGAACCTGCTGCTTCTGCCGTGAAAAAGGAAAGACCTGCCTATCCTGGGATAAAGGAAACTCTGCTCAAAGGTGTCGTATCCCCTTCCGAACAGAGTGGTGCTTACCCCGCACATCACATAAAACGGGCCTGCTGTGCCCGGGGCTCCTCTTCGCGGCAGCCGGTAAAAAAATTCCAGCCCCGTGGTGTGCAACTGGCTGGCCAGATCCTGGCTCAGGCCCACCTGGAATATCTGACCGTACCTTGCTTTCAGGAATACTCCGTCAAAAAGCCCCGCGCCGGCGCTGACTTCAAACCTGCTCTGTGCTGACAGTACGCTGTTAATCAATAGGGCGGCACATACTAAAATCACTCTGAAGATTCTGATCTGAAACATTCTCTTAATGGTAAGTCTGTTGAGTATAAATGTAGTGAATTGAGTGATAATAATAAATCTGATGATGACCGGCACTTCTCCGGCAGGTTCGGTCCTGGCCGGCGCTTCTTTGGCAGGCTCGGGTTGCCATATTCCGCCATTCACCAGCCAAACCGGTCCGTTCACCGACAAACTATGGTCAGAGCAGAGCCGGCTGCATAATTTCGCCTTTGATCTGTAAGAAAAACCTGAAAATAAAACCAATGAAAAAAATCCTTATTCTGTTTATCACAATTACTGTATCTCTTTCACTGGAGGCACAGAACAGCATCAATCTCAAATTGAATCCTGAGAAAAACCGGATTTACCGGTTCCGGTCTGTTTCGGAACAAACCGTTTCACAAACAGTTAACGGCGTCAGTCAGGCAACTGAATCAAGGGTCAGTTATACAATGTCACTGAAAATGCTTGAGACGACGCCTGATTTTATAATAGCCGAAGTGCGATTTGACACCCTGGTAACCATCACCAATACTATGGGTAAGGTGATGACTATCAGCTCTCTGAACGAGGGAGACATCGGTTCGGCAGAGACAGCCGACATTCTTTCATGCATTATGAACAGGTTGAGCAAAAATGCCCTGTATACAAAGATTGACTATAGTGGTAAGCCGGTAGAGATTGTGAATGCTGCAATGATCCCTGACATAGTTCTCAGGGATACAGCCAGTATCTCATTAAAAGGTGCGGCAGCGGAGGCGGTAAGGAAGCAGGTGATAGAGACTGTCAGCGAGGGCAACCTTAAATCCATGATTGCAATGTTTACGCACTTCCTGCCCGCCAGGCAGGTTTCACGGGGAGAGAAGTGGAGCATTAACCAACAGCTGAACTCCGGGGGAATGGCTTTGGACATAATATCTGCATACCGTCTTGATGATATTGACGGCACCAGGGCAGATATAACTACAGAATCAGCAATAAAAGCGACAGAGAATGCGACACCGATTGAATCAGGCGGGGCCACCGTGACCTATGAAGACCTGAAGGGCATGAGCAGGGCAAGCATGGTTGTTGATGTAAATACCGGCCTGAGGATTGAAGAAAACAGCAAAACGCATATCTCGGGGAACCTTGGCATAAGCGGCCCGGGCTTCAGCATGCAGATGCCAATGGATATCAACGGCGAAACAAACATCATTCTATTACAATAACACTATTTGGGGACAGAACATGAAAAGAATTTTAGTCGGATTGCTTCTGGCAGCCTCTGTTGCAGCACAGGCTCAGAACATAAGCGGTAAAGTATGCCTGGAGAATG
>CAZVLJ010000022.1:0-25913 GCA_964627825.1 uncultured Rikenella sp.
TGCATATCTCGTAGAGCTGCAGCGCTTTCTCAAGCATGGCGAAGGAGGCCGGCGGTGCTGAGGTCATCCCGATGTCGGCCAGGGTCCGCGCCAGGAGCTCGATATTCTCCACATTGAAGCCCTTCTGACCGGCAAGGTATGCATCCGTTTCTGTCGCATCCAGTGCAAGAATCTCATCGAGATCAATGAATGCTTCGCTCAGCATCATCTCTTTCAGTGCTTCCGCCTGGTTATTCACTGAGATTGCCGGTTGATCCGTTCCGCCAAAGAGTTTTTGCCGGATAGCCCTGATGATAGCTCCGATCTTTTCAATCTCGCGAAGAAGATAATCCTTCTGTTCCATACCGGTTCATTCCATTCCCCGGGAATAATCCTATTCCCGAAGTATGTGTAAAATAAAGCAAAAAGGATTTATTTTCCGTATTTCTTCCGGTATATCCGGATTGCCTGCATGATATCCGCATTGTCACCGAAGAATGGAATATGGACCGCATCAATGCCTTGGAGCATCATCTCGGGGAATTTTACTGTTTTATAGTGTTCAGGCCCGATCATCCAGTCCCTTGTGCTGTAGATAAAGAGTACGGGCACGCTGACCGTCGCGGATGATTCAGTGAAGTCCACAGCATAATCATCCATCTTCATGGCCACTTCGCTGAAATCGCCGTTCCACGATGGCAACTCACCGTATGTACTGTTCATAAGATCCATCTCTTCGCGCGAAGCGAAACCCATCTTCCACATCAGGTCTCTGCTGTTCAGGGCAGTGATCAGGCTGTCCCAGCGGATGTGGAGCGGGATTGATTCGTCCCCGAAATAACTCCTGTCAGTGATGCCCAGGAACTCGCATGCCTTCGGGCACCAGCTGGTCTTAAAGTTCAGCCCCATGTTCAGCGAGGCGTTAATCATGATCATTGCATCAACCGTTGATGGATGCCGCAGGGCATATCCCATCTGCTACAGCCCGCCGAAGGAATGCCCCAGGGTGATCCACCGGCCGATCCCCAGCGCTTCCCTTACCTCCTCGAAGTCCTTAACCATCCTTTCCATTGAGAAGTTGCCGTCAGCGGGACTGGTGGAACGGCCTACTCCTCTCTGGTCTAGATAGATCATCCGGAAATGCTTTTCCAGCGAGTCACCGACAAATTTCTCAAGCCAGTATGATCCGCTTCCCGGGCCACCGTGAAGATAAAGACAGGGGGTTCCTTCGCCTTTGACATTAACGAAAAGGTCTACACCATCAGATGTAATGACATGCTTTTCCTGGGCAGCTGCCATTACTGCCAGAAGGAGGGCTGTTAAAAAGAGAAGTGATTTTTTCATATTGCAGAGTCTTGTATTGTTTCTGATCTCAGGCCTATTACGGGGGAGTGTGCGCCGTCCGCCCGGTTATTTGTTATTATAATCTCCTCACTCATCAGTGATATTCCGAGTAAAACTTAACCTGCAGCTTTGCAGCTGTACTTAATCCTTTCCTATTGTTGCAGTTATGTATCCCGATGTTTTGTCAGACTTCTGGTCTATTGCTCCCTTTTTGTCAGCAATAAATACCAGGCCGGTGTAATCATCTTTTCCCTCGCGACCAAACCTGTTTGATGCCACTATCCATGCATTGTATTTCCTGGCTACGGGCCAGTATCTGAATTGTTTGATGATCCACGGCACATTCGATGTAACCGAATATATCAGCAGATCAATCTGCTGCTCCCTGTAATTGTTCACAAGCCACGTAGAATTGGCGTCGGCACAGATTGACAGCCCCACCTTAAAGTGGTCTATCTGAAATACTGAAGCACTGTTTTCGGCAGCTGTCACTCCGTTCAGTTCATCATAGTAATGCAGCAGCGATTTCCTGTGCCTGGCAACAATATTGCCGGCAGGATCAACCACTACAATTGAGTTGTACAGTGTGTCACCGGCTTTTTCGATGAGGCCGGCAGAGATGAACACCCCGAGACGCCTGGCGAGGTCTCCCAGTGTATCGGTGACTCTTCCCGGGATGGTTTCGGCTATGCTCTGCTGGTACCTTCGCGGGTTCTCCGGGTAATGGTAGAGTCCCGTTGATGCTTCTCCAAATGTGATAAGCCGCACATCGGGTTGTTCACGTTTGATTTTTTCTGCCATCTGAATTATCTGTGCAACAGAGGAGTCTTTGTCAGCCATCGACTGCAGGGCTGTTGCCGCCACCTTAATTTTATGGTTCATGCCGTCTGTTTTGACGGGAGAGGGACAGCGGAACCACTCCTGGAGGCTCATCGTCTCCAGGCCGGGGATATCCGGTTTACTGAAGAGCAAGTAAATAAGTAAAGCCGCCAGGAGCGGGACAATAATCAACAGAAATATCCTTGTTCTCTTTCTCATTCCGTCCGGGTTAGGTTACCATAAAGCGATTAAGCTCCGCGTGTGTCTCAGATGACTCCGGATCATCCTGGAGGGGCTCCAATGCTTCTCCCTGTCTAATGACCCCTCCTGATCCGAAATGATGCATCTGTAAGCAGATTGTCATCTTCCTTTTTGCCAGCATGAGCATGGCCGCTCTCTCTATCCTTACCAGCTGGATGAAATGGAAAGGGGTTTCACGCACAATGCAGTGGAATATCCTGTTGAAGTGGTATTTGGAGAAGTTTGCCACTGAAGCCAGCTCTCCAGGAGTCATCGGGTTTTCAATGTTGGCGTCTATGTAATCCGGAGTTTTGTTAATCCTGGAGATATATTCTGACCTGTAATCCTGAAGAGAATTGGCAACTTTTGTCATGCCATTCATCTATGCTGCTTTTCACTCAATCCTTATGTGTGCCAGTGACATTATATTCATTGCATCCGAGACACTCATACCAATCCTCTTAACCAGGGGGTACCTCTTTTTGTGTTCCCTGAACATCGGAACTGATTCCAGGACATGGATATTTCTATCCCAGCTCTCGATCTCGTGTATATCGTCAATACCCCATTTCAGATATGAGGAGCTCTCCATCCCGCCCCTGTCGAGGACCATCCTGTTTGCCATCCTTATTCCTCTGCGGGAACTGTAGTCGATCACCATCTCTGCTCCCGGAAGGAAGCTGTGGATATCACTGAACAGCCTCTTAATCTCTGACTCTTCGAAGTAATAGATGACTCCTGCAATGAGGAGCATAACTCCGTTATTGTTTTTGACAGTCATGTACCAACCTGAATCAAACACTGATCCTGCAACACATCTGCTTCGTTCCTGTTCGGGTAGATATTGTTTTCGCAGAGCGATGACATCTGGCAGATCAAGATCGATCCACTCTATCCTGCCATTATCCACCCTGTGGAAGGTGGTGTCAAGTCCGCATCCGATGTTGACGACTGTAGCATCCGGGTGTTCCCCGATAAAGGCTTTTATCTTTTCATCGAACCAGATGCTCCTGGCGATCCAGGATGCCTGGCTTATCATACTCAGCTTCGAAGCAATGCGACTGAAATCATACGGAATGGATTTCATAATCGTTACCGCCTGATTGTCAGTCAGAAGCGGTTTCGGCTTAAGTGTCTCGACTGCCCTGCCCCACAATGGCAGCAGCAAGGTCTTCTGTACACTTCCAAGTTCGATGTTTTCTTCCATGCTCATTGTGCTACTGATGTGATTATAATGCGGTTCAACTATCCGGTGAGACTTTTTTTCGCTTCAATTGTACCGCAGCCCTGGTCTCACTGATGTCACGGATACAGCATATCTTTATCCTTGTAATCATATGTTCCGCTTATGTCTTCTTTCTGCTATAATTGTCTGAGCATGGTCATTGAATCTTCATGACGGGCGTAATCTACGAACCCGAATTTCCTGTACAGGTGGTAAGCATAGTTCGCCAGGTCAACGCTTAAGGAGACCTGCCTGTAACCATTCTCTGAAAGCCGGTTTATCATTGCGGCGAGCAGCTTTGTCCCGATACCCTGGCGACGGTGCTGTTCCAATACCGACATGCTCAGCTCGGGTGTATTCGTATCTACGAATCCGTACCCCCCCCTTGTCCCCGGAAAGAGTCTTGTCCATATGGCACCGATGATAGCTCCCTCACTCTCTGCAACAAGGCAGAGATCACCATCTCTTCCGAAATTCTCAATATAGACTGCAATGTCAGGATGTTCAATGATCTCAAACGGAGGCCTCTCATCTTCAGGCGGGATGAAGATCGCGTTATAGAGCATCGTTCTGAGGATGCCTGTTTCTGAGGGTTTAAGTTCTCTTATTAATGGGGAAGTATTCATTTTTAGCAAAAGTAATGTCAGGTAAGTCTTCCGGCAAGTCTTTCGGCAAGGTTTTCAATATCTTTTTTCCTTGCTATCCGGCCGGTCCAGCTTTCCGGGATGGCGTCATAACCGTAGAGCAGTCCTGCCAGCCCGCCGGTGACGGCAGCGGTGGTGTCGGTGTCGCTGCCAAGATTTACTGCCCTGAGAACAGCTTCGCTGTAGCTGCCGGTGGTGAGCAGGCACCAGATTGCTGCCTCGAGGGTATCAATGACATAGCCTCCGCTGGAGATCTCAGTTTCAGTCAGCCTGCTGATGTCATACTTGAGAAGGCGGTCGAAAACAACCACCTCTGCCGGATCTAATAGCAGGGCGGAGAGGTGTCCGGAGACGACTTTCTGCAGATCCCTGTAGATGTCAGACTTTTCCCGGTCCTCAAGGATCTGCCTTGCAAACTCAAGGTAGTAAAAGCAGGCTATTACTGACCGTATATGCCCGTGCGTGATTGAAGAGACCTGCCGGGTTATCTCGAAACGCTCTGGCAGCGGTTTAGGCTGCAGCCAGAACACCATCGGCAGGATGCGCATCAGTGAGCCGTTGCCGTTGGACGACTCGGCAGTGTCGCCGGAGCGCTCCGGCTGTATGCCTCTGAAGAGGCGGACAATAGCTTCACCGGTTCCTCTGCCGACGTCAAAGACCTCTTCGCGGGCTGTCCAGTGATCCCTGAAGTACCAGTTCACGAAGTTCTGTCCTATTGTATTGAGGTCATACCCCTGTGTCAGCGCTTCTGACAGGCAGAAGGTGAGTGAGCTGTCGTCAGACCAGGTGCCTGGTGGCTGTTTGTGAGTGCCGAAACCGGTCATATCCGTCACCGGGTGGCTATCAAGGTATTCTCTGGTCTTGAATTCAACCGGCACCCCCAGTGCGTCGCCGACGGCCACCCCAAAAAGTGCTGATTTAATTGCATATGAATAGTTGCCGTCCTTATTGGCGTAGTCCGGCTTCTTTGCTCGTTCCTTCATCTTAAGCCTGTAAACATGTCCCCCGACCGATGTAAAGGATTGCTCCCTTACTCATCTTAACGTCACCAGGAGTGGAAAAGTATAAACAGGATCGCTGACACAAGTATCGGAGATGAAGTTCGCTGTTGCCGGTTGTAATAGAGATAGTGGCCAGTGCTATAGTAATTGCAGTGATGGGGATGATCATCGTGCTTACATGGGGAAAGCCGAAGGGAGCCTGATCTCGCCGGAACACAGCACTGACCCTGATATTTTCTATTTCTTTCTCCGGGGTGGGAAAGCATATTCAAGGCCAAAGTTCGGAAGGGTGAGCCATCTGAACTGTCCTTCATCCATAGACGGGCCGGTAATAGCTCCCAGCCTTAATTGCAGGGTAGAATTATTACGGAAAACATAATAAATCCCCGCACCTCCCCCGAAGCCCAGGGTGTAAATTGGCGAGCCAATATTGACATAATTGTCGAGAAGGCCGAAATTCAGGCAGAATCCCAGGGGTTTTTCCGGACCGGTAAGTTTGTATGAGCCAAAGAGGTTCCATGAGAGCAATTCTGCACCTACGATACAGAATCCTGCTGATCCCTGCAATGAGAACTTTTCGGTCAGATCTTTCTTTATCCCTGCTTTCAGTGCAGGAGCAAGACCGTCAACGGCCACCAGCCATCTGGTGTCAGTTGTCTGTGAGAGACCTGGTTTTGTTGACAGAAAGATTAAACAAACCAGCAACAGGCTTTTGACTTTATTCATCTGTTGTAATTATCCCCGCTGTGTCAATCTTTATGACGGTTCCCTTACTGATTGTTTTACCTTCAGCAGTGATCTCCTCATTAAGGGTGCACGACATCAATCTGCCGTTCTTGTGGAAGGTTATCGGGTGAAAGATTCCTCCCTGGCATTTAATGTCATCAATAACCGCCTCTGAGTCCGGGAAGAACTGGCGAAGGATGCCCGAGGAGTAATAGGTTGTCTGTACCCCGTTCATGCCTCCGCCACCCTTTATGTTAAAACCTTGAACCAGGGTGTCAGTCGGGTAAACAACGGAGAATCTGTCATTATCCGGGGGTATAGAGACCCAGGCTCCTGCTGGCAGATCAACGTTGCAGAAGGTGTAGTCATTTGAGAGACAAAAGTTTTTCGGATTCCATTGGCTGGTGAAATGAATCCATCCGGCCTTACAGGGAATGCCCGTGATCTCCGTATCATTCTTCAGAAGTCCGATGATGCTGGTGGTGTCCTGCTCATTGAGTGTATATCTGAGTTTTGTAAAACTCATGTTGTCATTGACAACGTCACTCTGCCACCCGGTGTGACCGGTGCTGCAGCCGGTGAAGATAAATAAAGCTACAAGTGCAGTTGATACAAATCCAACTTTCAACAGATCTTTCATGGTTAAACTTATTAAAGGGGTATGACAAATTGGCTATAAACTTATAAAATAATTCTTGAATCAGCCTGTAAAGGCAGTTTATTATGATATGGTGGCTCCCTCGTTCGGATAATTCCAGTGAAGAAGGCAAATCTCCTTGACTTTGGCGCCTTCGGTCTGGTCCAGGTAAGAGTAAAGCTCAATCCAACCGGTCCTGGTTGGCATGACTCTGTTCCTTATCTTATTTTTTTATTGCCAGAGGATTATTTGAGTGATTGGCCGGCTATCAGTCAGTTGAATTTTCCTTCTGTTGCTTATTTTGATTGACATTTTCAAATGATGGTCCGGAAATGCCTGCGATGCTTCTCAACAGGCCGTGGATCAGGGCTGCCGGGAGCAGGACTATGCCTGAGAGCTGCATGCCCAGTTCGTAGAGCAGAGTGCTCTCCCTGTAGGGCCTGCCCCTGAGTCGCGAGATGAAAGCACTGTAGGGAATACCGTAGATGTTACCCGCATGCATCATTTGTGATGCAGCCATGATTACGCGTGCTCTCTTTTCGCCGTACTCGCCAGCCAGGCTTTCATAGGCATCTTTCTCCGGGAATCCCCGGCTGTCGGCATAATGCTGCGCAAATACAATAGCCCTGGCCTCCTCCGGTTTAATGAACCCTCCGTCGCCACTCAGGAAACTGTGTATCTCCTCGTTGCTTATTCCCTGTTTCAGCGCCATGAAGGTGTGGGCGTATGAACAGGCAGCACAGCCGTTGACCTCGGTCACTGCCAGCTGGATCCTCTCAATGAACTCATGGTCAACAAGTTTTTTCCTCCTGTTGTATATCATTCTGCCCATTGCGCCAGGCAGGAGGGTAAAGGCACGGTACATCTCTGCAGGCGTGAATTTCCTCTTGTATTCAGTTCTTGAGCTTATCTTGTCCGGGATTTTCAATTTGTCAAACACCTCATCCTTTTGTTAATTGTTAGTTGCTGTGATTAATCCGATCCTTAGCTGTCACTTTATAATGGAGGGAGGAGTATGGTTCCCTGTTTAAACTGACAGCTAAAGTTACTGAAAACATCTGAGAGGATAATAAAGTATATCTTTAAGAACTAAATAAATCCGTCATGGCTTTCTCTTTGAAAGGACTTTTTTACAGGATCTTTATTGATCCATTGATCAATGGTCTGCGACGCCGGGTGGCTGCCATGATCACTGAAAATGAGAAGGTGATAGACGTGGCCTGCGGGACGGGGGCGCTCTCTATGCGCATGGCTGCCACTGCAGGGCAGGTGACCGGCAACGATCTTTCAGAGGATATGATTGTCACTGCCCGTCGCTTGTCAGGACGAAAGCCCGAACTGCGGGTATCCTTTGAGCTGCTTGATGCAACCGACCTGTCATGTTATGCTGACGGATCATTTGATACGGCTGTCTCTACCCTCGCCATGCATCAGTTTGACCCGGAGACGGTTTTGAAGGTTCTGGGTGAGATGAAGCGCGTAGCGAAGAGGCTGATCATAGCCGATTATAACTGTCCCATGCGCCCGGGTCCGGCGAAATGGCTTTCGGTTGCCATTGAACGGGCGGCTGCCGGGGATCATTACCGCAATTTCAGGCAATACATGACGCGCGGCGGGCTGGAACGACTGGTCGCTGACGCAGGCCTTTTAGTAACCTTGCGGGAGGAGAGGGAAGAGGGAATGTTCATTGTGACTGTCATGAGGATTGATGAATGAATTGGGCATCTCCGCAATAAAACAGTCTTTTCATAGGTTTAACAAACAGAAGTTATGCAATTAAAAGCAACAGAAGTACCAGTTAAATCAATTTTCAATCGTTTAAAAATTAAAAACTATGAAAAGAAATGCTTTATTTCTTGTCGGGCTTTTTGCCCTTCTGATCCTGTTCTCCTGTTCAAAGGATAAGGATCCTGTAAACTCCTTTAAATTTGACGGGGAGGAGTATCTGATCAATGATCTCTACCTTATTGAGGAGATCTTCAATGAGGGAGCTGCAAATGAGATGCATGTCTTCCAGTTTATGTTCGGGAACATCAGTGGCGGAGATACAACCATGCTGGCCCTGGCGGTACTGGACGAGAATAGTAACACCCTGGGTGGAAATTATCCCTCAGTGGGTTATGACGATGAAGTGGAGAGATGCCTGCATCCATATGCGCTCTTCTTTATCAGCGGGATTTCATTCGACGGTGATTCATTCTATCTGGCCGGTGATGGCGGAAGTGTTGATGTAACAATTGGTTCCAACGGCATCTATTCGGTAAAATTCAATAATATCAGCGTTGGCACATATGAGACGATGGGAGATAACTCTACCTTCGAGGAGACCGGAACGGTTTCGGGATCATACGAGGGTGCAATTCACAAGGAAGTAGAGGAGATGGGATTTGACAAGAGCGGAGTTGTTCATACCCGTCTGAACTCCCTGCTCCAGCAGGTGAAATAGATTCTCAGAGCACTCTTGTTGAGGTGACCGGTTTCGGAGCCTTCACCACCAGGATACGGGCAGTGGCCGTGGAGCTGTTCGAGAGACAGTGAACAATGTCTTTCGGGCTCTCCACGAGCCTTTCGCTGCCGACGGTAATAGTCTCATCACCAACACGTACATCTACCCACCCCTCCAGGATGTAAAAGAATACATCAACGGGGGTGATGTGTGGTTTCAGCGTCTCACCAGGGTTAAGGGTAATATGTGTAACCTGAGCGTTTTCGCGATCATATAATTTGCGAACGTCAACCCTGTGTGGTGTCTCAACAATACTCTCTTCTTTCCAGTCAACTATTTTCATATTCATTCATTTAGTGGACGGGGGTCCCTTCCATAATCCCCTTTTTTGATTTCGGGCCTTTGCGGCCAGCCTGGTGAAGGTCTCGTGATGCTTTACATTGGGCGGAACTGTCATTACTGTGGCATAACCGTGTTTCACCAGCTCGGCGTTGACAAAGGTGCCGTCCTCAAGGTATGCATATGCAAGAGTGCGTCTGTAACGGTCATACCGCGAAACGTCATATTCAAGCCTGACCTTCTTATCATTCAACAACTGCCTGAGGTAGTTTGTTGACTCTGCTCCAAAAAATCTCTTCGGCTTTGTGCCTGTGTTACGTGGCTCGGGGGCATCTACACCTATCAGTCTTATCTTAATACTGTTGCCGTGAGAATCTTCCGCCCAAAAGGTATCGCCGTCAACCACACGGGTGACGGCGAACCATTCTTCTGTGACAGCCTCCGCTCCGTCAGTCTGTGCTGTGACTGAACAGGAGAGGAGGCTGATTAGTGCAAACAGTATATATTTTAATGTCGTTACCGGCATTTCGGATTACCACCCGGGCCGGCGCTAAAAGGTAAATCTTATGCCGAGGGCAGCGCCCCAGCCAAGCCCGTTGACATCCCCGAGGAAATCCCACATGGGACGTGAGTCAAGGCTTATCATGATAGGAAGATCCTTGAAATCATATTCAATACCTATCTGTCCTCCAAGACCAATATTGACGTATGTATTTTCATTGAAATTATCATAGGCGATGCTTGCCCCGGGGCCAACATACCAGTTGAATCCTCCTGTGATATTCCATACCCAGTGATAGATACCCACGAGGGCTACCCTGGTGAAATCTTCCTTGAATCCGAAGCTGGCGTCAAGTTCAAGCCTGTTCCTGTCATTGAGCCCTTTCTGGTAAGATAGTTCTGCTCCGCTGAAATTGTCGCCACCGTACAGGCGGGCTCCAAGAGCGTTGGGATTGACCTGTGCGCTGGCGATGGCGCCCAGACTTATCAGAGCAACAAAAAAAAGCAGTTTCTTCATAATTGAAATAGTTTAGTATGTTTTCCTACTCGTATGGCTTTTCGGATCCGCCTTTTCTGATTTCTAAAGAACTCTAGAATCAGCAAAAATAGTATAACTGTCTAAAAGAGTCATTACCCGTTAAACAAAATTCATTCCAAAATCTGTTTCTTGAGTGTCTGATACGGCCCTGTATGGGGCATTGCGTTGTTTTTCAGCTCCTGTAAACCTGGCAGGTAACCTTGATCCCCTCCTCGTACGGGGTGGCTTTTATGCCGAAGCGGGTTGTGAATTTTGATGAATCGAAATAATAGTCGCGATCATACTGGTACATCATCTCAGGCATCTCTTTCATCACGGGGATGAAGAGGCCCATCAGACGGAGCATCCATTTGGGGACGATGGAGATCTTCGTTTCTTTGATGCTGAATTCCGACGCTATCATTGAGATGAACTTCTTGCCGGTAACGGGCCTGCTGTCAGTGGGCAGATGCCATACCTGACCATATGCGTCCGGGCTGTTACCAAGCAGGGCTGTAGCCTTACCCGCGTCAGGTGTGTATGTGAAAGAGTGCTTTATGTCAGGCCCCACGAACCACATCGGTTTCTTGCCGGAGCTGAGATTCTTCAGTACCATCTGTGTGATGAAATTGTTCTCATTACCCGGGCCGTAGAAGTCGGCCGAGCGTGCTATGAGCCCCTCCAGCCCCATGTCCTGAACGGCTTCCAGAAACATTTCCGAAATTCTTTTTCTTACTGCCCCCTTTCTGCTCGGAGGATTGACAGGGGTATCTTCGGTAAGATGTGACAAATGACCCTTATCGTACATATAGATGTTGTCGAAAAAAACCAGCTTCGCACCGTGTTTAAGGCACGCATTGACTGTATCCCTCATCAGGGTGGGCCAGTATTCTTCCCATACCTTCAGCTTGTATTCCAGTCCTACCACAAGGTAAACAACATCCGAGCCCTGTACAGCTCTGTCTACTGTCCCCGGCTGTGTCAGATCGAGGGGCAGCAGCTCGTCGGTTTCATTTACTCTTATAGGGTTTCGGCTTACCAGCCGGATCTTGTCAGTGTACACGGGAAGTTCCCGGGCAAGGATCTTTCCGATGGTACCGTTTGCGCCGAGAATTGTTTGCATAGCATTATGTTTTAGCAATTGTCAATAAAACAACACAGGAGTGAATATGTTTTCTTTTGATGACACAAGGTACAAAAAAACCCGCTGACCACGGTCAGCGGGATTCTAAGTCAGTCAGCTGATTGTTATCTTCGGCTTATTCTGTCGGAGCCTGATTCAGGGGCTCTTGTCTGAGCGGTACGTGTTTCTGCTGCTCTCCGTTCAGCATCGCGGGCGTCGGAAGCCCTCTGCTCGGCAACACGCTGCTGTGTAGCTCTCTGCTGCTCAACCCTGGCCTCGGCGGCTCTTCTCTCATTCTCCCTGGCCTGTGCTGCCCTCTGCTCATTGGCTCTCTCCTGTGCTGCCCTGGCTTCAGCGGCTCTCTGCTGCTCAACCCTGGCCTCGGCGGCTCTTCTCTCATTCTCCCTGGCCTGTGCTGCCCTCTGCTCATTGGCTCTCTCCTGTGCTGCCCTGGCCTCGGCGGCCCTTCTCTCAACTTCGCGAGCTTCTGCTGCCTTTTGCTCATTGGCCCTGGTTGCCTCACTCTTAACCGTCACTGACTCAGGACTGGTGGCGGCGGATCTTCGGACCGCCTCGCTGCTGTGGGCTGTACCTGAACCTTCCTGTTCTGTCCTGCTCACCGTGGAGGGAGTCCTTCTCACTGCCTCAGTTGCTGAAGCATCCCTGCTTACCGTTCCGGTACTGGTTCTCCTGGCTGCCTCGGTCTCCGCTGCGTTTCTGCTGACAGTTTCACCGGAAGTTCTCCTTGCAGTCTCGTTCACTTCGCCATTGCGTACCGTGGTGGAAGTTGCGCTGCGCCTGCCCTCATCAGGTACGGTTGCACTTACTGCCCGGTCGGTTGCCTGGCGTCTTGCTTCGGCAGCCGGGGCAGGCATGCTGCGGACACCTTCAGTGATGGCTGCGTGAGTCCTGCGCTGGAGATCCATTCCTCCTTCCCTGAGCTCGGGGCGCGAGTAGGTCTGCCTGTAGTTGCCCTCCGCAACCCTGCGCTGGACCTGGGGCGATGCCTGTCTTACGCTGTGATAGTAGTAGTCGGTGTACCTGTTGTACCTTGGCATGTCATAGTGGTAGTAGTACCTGTGGTAGTGGTTGTGCCACCCGGCATGGTAGCCGTAGTAGTAGTCCCAGTACCAGGGGTTCCAGGGCTCATACCAGGTGGGGTAATAACCCCAGTACCATGATGAGCTCCATCCGGAGTAGTATGGACTGTAGATGTGTACCACCACCGGCCAATCCCAGAGATTGTAGTAGTAGTTGTTGATCACGGTTGCACCACCGTAGTAGTAGACCGGGCTGTAATCATGCCTGATCCTGTGCTTCTTTGCAATCAGAGGTTCTATTATGTAGTTCCTCCCGTAGAGGAGCTCGTCACCTATTATCTGTATCACTACCTTCTTCCTCTTGATCTTCTCCACAATTATTACTGCCACGTCCTGGTACTCATTGCGGCCCAGAACGGCGCGCAGAACAATGTTGTGCACCCTGCCGTCACGGTAGTCCGACACGGCAATGTAATCAACCCTGTAGTCGCCGTTGAGGTCAAGGTTGTTGATCCGTGAATCCCTTTCATTGAGGCTTCTCTCGAAGGCTTCAAGGGTAGGGGAGTTGCGGAACAGATCCATGACCGCGTAGAGGTTGAAGTTGTCACCGGGGAGACCCAGGTATTCCTTCGGGAAGTTCTGTGCCCCGACTATTGCCGTAAAGGCTGTCAGAACTACGAGGATCGATGTGATAACTGACTTTTTCATCTCTTTAAGTTTTATGAAGATCGCTCTTCACAGGTAGTAATGCAAAGGGTGTGCCAAAAAGATGCGCAAAACCTCATGGAATGGGAGGATTATGCTGTTTTTTGTAAGATGTATGATGTATTAAGGAATAGTGACAACAGGTCAGTATCAAACATAAATCAGTCCGGTTTTCATCCTTTATCCGGATAAATCTAAGTACATTTATAGTTGGTACAGACATATAGTTTCCTGTTGAACCTACTAACGAGGAGGCATAAATGAGAAATAGAAAAGTTGTTCCGGCTGCAATAATTTTATTCGTGGTAATCATGCCTGCCTCAATGGCTTCAGCGCATCCCGGGCCGCCGCAGAAGGAGCCTGCATGGGTAAAGAATATTCCTGCTGAGAAGATTATTGAATGGCGCCGTCATATTCACCAGAATCCGGAGCTTTCATATGAAGAATTGTTCACCTCTGAGTATGTTACATCCATACTTGAGAGCTTCGGTAACATAGAAGTAAAATGGCCTACCCCTACAAGCGTCATTGGTATTTTAAGGGGCGGCAGGCCCGGCAGAACAGTCGCTTTCAGGGCTGATATGGATGCATTGCCGGTTCCTGAGGAGACAGGGCTCCCTTTTGCATCTGTGAATGAAGGGGTAAGTCATGCCTGCGGGCATGATGTGCACACAGCTATGCTTCTTGGTACGGCTGCAACCCTTTCATCGATGCAGAAACAGATCAAAGGAACCGTATATTTTATCTTTCAGCATGCCGAGGAGCAGAGCCCCGGCGGAGCTCTTGACATCATTGAGACCGGTATTCTGAATGAAGTGAATGCATTTTTCGGCCTGCATATTGGCCCTGGCCCGGTGCCGGGTGCTGTCGGCATACTGCCCGACGGGCCTGCCTCAACTGCTTCCGACGGCTTCTATCTGACTATAAACGGAAAGGGATCTCACGGTTCGATGCCCCAGATGGGGAGAGACCCCATTGTGATAGGGGCGGAGGTAGTAATGGCCCTCCAGACAATTGTCTCTCGTAATGTTACACCGGGGGAGATGGCTGTTATCACTGTCGGCAAGTTCCAGTCGGGCAACGCACCGAATGTCATACCTGAAAGGGCGCTTCTGGCAGGAACGGTCAGAACCATTTCGGAGAATATGCGTCAGATGATAGAAGGGCGCATAAGGAAGGTAATTGATAATATTATCATGGCCAACGATGCAACCTACAGCCTTGAATACACATCAGGATACCCGGCCATGCACAATGATTCTGCCCTCAACAGACTCGCAAAAGCCGGTGCCATAAAAATCCTTGGCAATGAGATGGTCATTGATGCGCCCCGTATGACTGCCAGCGAAGATTTTGCACGTTACAGGGAGATAGCGCCATCATGTTACATAAACCTCAGCACCGGACCGGGTGTGGCGAATCACCATCCGGCATTCAATCCTGATGAAAGTGCTATCATTAACGGTGTTAAAGCAGAGGTGCAGATAATACTCGATTACCTGGAGCAGAAATAAGGGTCTCTTGCTTATTATATCCCTGCCTTCAGTAATTTCAGGTTTGTCTCGAGTGCGTCAAGATAAATAAGTGACCACACACCGGGGGTTACAACAAACTTACCCTGGGTCCACCCCAGGTCGTCATCGGGCGTCTCATAAAAGTCAAAGATTAATGGTATTTTGCCGGCAATCTCTTCATTAGCGGCAGACTTCTGAAGTTCACTGACAAGGTCACCCAGCCTGGCATGAAGCCTTGTGTCATATGTGCTGTTCTTCCCTTCAATGAACAAGGCTTTGTTTGCGACAGATGTTTTTTCCGGGCGCGGGAAAGTCCGTGGATCATTATTCCATTCTTCCTCAGACATGCCCTCAACGGAGAATATTTTGCTCTGATAGTCATCAATAATACCCAGGAGTTCATCGGTTTTAATTATAACCGATGCCTGACCTGCAGCAGCAGGAATCTCATCAAGCATTGCCTCCAGGCTGTTGTAACTGCGCGACAATTGCATACTGTCATCAATCCTTTCCTTTGACACATTCAGCGCCAGCAGGGCGGAGAAGACTGATATGCCTGTCAGCAGGAACAACACTGAAACAGTATTGTGGATACTGAAGTTTTTATCCTTCGCGGTCACGGCAAGGAAAACCGGAAGAAACACCACATAGGGGAATGGAAGGGCAATCATAAGGATCTTGCCCGCCCCCGGCCAGTGCATGGTCTTGAACAGCATCCCGCCGAATACGACAAGGCATGTCAGCCATGTCACGATGTAGAGCACCATGTTCTTATTGTTTCCTTCAGTCCTGTAATGATTTCTGAGGGCAAGAGGGAGAAAAGCGAATACAAGCAGTACTATTCCCAGAATTAGCAATTGTCCTCCTCCCGGCCAGTGATTTATCTTGAATAGTGCACCAATGACGATCATCGCAATGGTTATCAGGCCCAGTAAAAATATCTTCTGTTTCATGATCTTGATTTTTCCGGATTTTAAATTTCAGAGAGAGCCGAGAGGGCCTTGTATTCCACGGTCACTATTCCGCTTTTCATAAGCTCAAGCATATGCAGGCCGGATAAAAGCGATATCCTTCCGGTTTCCGGATCGCCTTCCGGCAGGTAGACGGATGGATCAAGGAGTTTCAGATAACTGCCGAAATCGCTTTCGGGGACCAGCCCTGAGAGGTAATCAGAATAAGCTTTCAATCTATTGTGCAGTTCTGTGCGAGACCCGGAGGCATTGCCCATGAATTCAGTAAAAGGTACAGGATTAAACGGTTTTAAAAGCGTTTCTAACTGAATTGCCGGTCCGTTGTCAGCCTCTTTTACCTGACGGGTGATTACAGCCGGATTTTTCGGGGTGCCTTCCGCAGCAGCAACCAGTTCAGCTTCGATATCGTTAATGAAGCTTATCAGCTCAGTTGTACTGGCATTGATTTCCGCAAGAACCGGTGCGGTAACGGTATCGGTGATGCCGGCAATGAACGACTGGTTTTCGGTGAACCTGTAGCTGAACATTGCCTGCTGTTCTGATATTTGCCTGTAATAGCCGTCATCGAAGTTTCTCTGCAGGCTGAGATTGAGAAGGAGCCCCGGGATCACAATGGCGACGGAGCCGATGACCATAAAGATGAATTCAGCGCTCACATTTTTCTCCGACTTCCAGGAAATGACTGTGTACCATGGGACAAACAGCAGAAAAGTGATAACCACTCCACATATCAGAAACAGAGATGCCAGGGGCCAGTGCTGTATTTTGCAGAGGATTCCCAGGATAAAAAGGGAGAATCCTGCTACACCAAGGAGGCATACCAGCTTTCTGACCGGGTTTTCCTCTTCCTTCAGCTTGCCAACAAGCAACGCCGGGATGAAGGCAAAAATCATTGAGAGAACTGCCAGAAGCAATATCAGGCCGGCAAATGGCCAGTGCTGCACCTTCGCTGCAACTCCCAGTATAAATAACATTGATGCGGCGAATGCGGAGATGTATAGGAACAGTCTCTTGCGGCTGTGCGTCTCCTTCCATAGTACCGTCAGCGCTGAGGGCATAAAAACAAAAGCCAGGATAAAGGCGCCGAGGGTCAGCATTATGCCTGCCCCGGACCAGTGCATTATTTTGAATAATGCAGCAAAGCCCAGCATGATCGTTCCTGCTATGGCGGAAATCTTCATTGTGGTTTTCATATTCCTGTATTTAGTGTCAACTGAATAAAGAGTTTCTTCCTGTATCTCCTTTAATCTTCGGTGCCCCATTTTTCCCTTTACCTTACGGTAGGCATTCCCGAAGTCCAGACCGCCGGCCATCTCCTGCTCCACATCACAGCACAGATGATCAATCAGCTCATCGGCAAGATGTGAAAAGCATATCTCCTGTTGCATCACATCACACCTGATCCGGTCAATATCCTGAAAGGTGAGCTCAGGCATAGCTCGGGCCGGTCTGTGGATTGACAATGCTCTGGAGTGACTCGATGAACTCCAGCATTTCCCTGACCTTGACTACGACAAGCGACTGGCCCTTGTCAGTCAGACTGTAATAGACCCGGATGCGGTTGTTGTAGTTTTCCGCTTCCGTGATCAGCGCCCCCTCGCTCTCAAGCTTATGGAGCACAGGGTATAGTGCACCGTAGGTCAGCTTAATTCTCCCTGAGGTGAGCTCCTCAACCTTGCGCGTAATTTCATAGCCATACATCCGGCCGTTCTCCTTCAACAACTTGAGAACAATTGTCCTGATTGAACCCTTTATTAGATCTGTTTGTAACATGTTAAAATATATAAGATATTTATATAATGTAAAAATACAATATTTTATTGTATAATTACAAATATATTTTCGCAATTATTCTTTATTGCGAAGTTAATTTATATATTTAAGAAGTTAGTGATCAATAAATTAACAAAGAATATGAAATCGAGTAATTTTTTTGCAGGATTGCTGGCCGGTATACTGGTCGGAGCAGGGTTGTTTATGCTAATAGCACACAAACCGGTACCGGAACCGGGATTGCCGCAGTATCACGGGAGAATTACCAGCCTGACCTCAGATACACATGTATACAGGCTGACAGTTGACAACATACAGTATATTGTTGTGGCCAGTGACAAAGGTGGCACCGCCATCACAAGGCATAAATAGCGTTTCCTCTGCCTCAGGTCTGCCGGGGATATTTATACTTTCAGCCAGTCCTGCGGTGCTGGCACATGTGTGAAATGGCAGCAGACTGTGAGATTTTCGCATGGCATTTCTTCCATTTTTGTTATATTGTAGCGTCCCGCCACAAAATAGATAACAGTTATGACAGAAAATGAGAAACTTGACAGGATAGCCATAAGCGTCCGTTCGCACCGCCTGTTGCGTGTGCTGCTCCGTGAGAACCCCATGCTCGAGACAATCATGAGGGAGTCAAAGAACGAGGTTGAAGCACAGATAGGTGTCAGGAACTGGATCCATTCAGAGTACAGCAGCCGGAAGGATGCCTTCCGCTTCCAGACTGACAAGGTCACCAGGCGTGAGAACTTTGAGAAGCTCACATGGAATGACTATGCAATCATCAGGATACTTGATTATATAGATCATGCTGGGATTGAGTACCCTGATCCCAACCTGCGGGGTGAGATTGCCGTGAGCAATCCCATCAGGTTCATCTGGCTTGCAGTGATCAAGGGGACCGGTGGCGCCAAACCGGAGTTCTTTATTGACATGATCCAGCTCTTCAGGCAGCTGAGGGGAGAGAGCAAGCAGATGATTCCTGACAGAGATACGGTTGAGAGATGGATGGAGATGTACCCCTCAGGAGTGGATCCGCGCATTGTAGAGCTTCGCCGTGAGAACAGGGAGAGGATCATCAACCTGCTTATAGCCAAAACCGACTCAGGAGAGATCCGGAATACCAGGTATACTTTCCCTGAGGGTATCTCGCATGATGAGAAACTGAGGCTGATGAATGAGTGGTGGGATAATTACAGGTTCCATCTCCATTTTGCTGTGCGGTCGCCGGACCTTCTCAATGAGATGCTTGGTCACTCGCTTGATCCTGATACAATGAAGATACTCTATGATGCCGGGAAGGCAGGGATACCCTTCTTCGTCAATCCCTATTATCTCTCCTTGCTGCATGTGCGTGTTCCCTATTTCGCCATCGGTGCTGACCTGGCCATCAGGCATTACATCGTCTACAGCCGTCAGCTGGTGGATGAGTTCGGCCATATCGTTGCCTGGGAGAAGGAGGATAAGGTGGTGCCCGGTGAACCCAATGCGGCAGGGTGGCTACTCCCTTCGCACAACAATATCCACAGGAGGTACCCCGAGGTGGCCATCCTCATCCCTGACACCATGGGCAGGGCGTGTGGCGGGTTATGCTCACCCTGTCAGCGCATGTACGATTTCCAGAGCGGTCACCTCAACTTCGACCTTGACAGGTTAAAGCCTGCTGAGAGCTGGCCTGAAAAACAGCGCAAGCTGCTTAAATATTTTGAGGATGACACTCAGCTGAGGGATATACTTATCACCGGCGGTGATGCCCTGATGAGCTCCGACAGGAGCCTGAAGGAGTTGCTTGATGCTGTTTATGAGATGGCGCGCAATAAGCGCGAAAAGAACAGGCAGAGGCCTGACGGCGAGAAGCATGCCGAGATACAGCGGGTCAGGCTTGGGACGAGGATGCTGACTTACCTCCCGCAACGGATAACTCCCGAGCTGGCAGAGATACTCAGTGATTTTAAAAAGAAAGCCAGCGAGATAGGCATCTCACAGTTCCTGATACAGACACATGTGGAGTCGCCCATGGAGGTCACCCCGGAGTCGAGCCTGGCAGCACGCAGGCTCACCGGTGCCGGATGGCTCATCACCAACCAGCTGGTCTTCACCACGGCTGCATCACGGAGGGGTCATACCGCCAAGCTGAGGAAGGTGATGAATGATGCCGGCATCCTGCCGTACTATACCTTCACGGTAAAGGGATATATGGAGAACAACTTCAACTTTGCACCCAATGCGAGGGTGGTTCAGGAACAGCTTGAAGAAAAGATCATCGGGAAGATAGAGAAGGAGCATTATGAGACGGTAAGGCAGTTCTCTGATAACGCGGAGAATATAGTGGAAAACATTGATGCACTGCGCCGTTCTGCCGACCTTCCCTTCCTGGGTACTGACCGGAATGTGCTCAACCTTCCCGGTGTAGGTAAGAGCCTTACATTCAGGGTGGTAGGCATCACCCGTTACGGCCGCAGGATCCTGGAGTTCGATCATGACATAACTCGTTCACACAGCCCCATCATCAACAAGATGGGAAAGATGATCATCATTGAATCAAAATCGATACACGAATACCTCAGGCAACTGGAGGAGCTGGGTGAGGATATCTCACAGTATGAGGGACTGTTTGGTTACAGCATCGGTCAGACCGAACCGCGCGTGCCCATATATGAATACCCGGAGTACAGCTTCAGTATCACGAAGGAGATGAGCAACCTGGAGGTATAGGCTTTCCAGTATCAGGGCCTGCATTGCGGACCGTCATCGGGCAGAGCGGGCAGAGCGAAAATAGCGGAAAAAGCGGTCATTCCTGGCGTAGCGGACAGGGTGTATGGAAGCAGGTCTAATGACTGATGAATTTCCTGCGGTCTTCCTTGCAGATTTGTTTCATCAGGCGGCGGGCTGACATTATTGATGTGGGCAATCCGCCACCCGGCTCAACCCATTGACCGCACATGTAGAAGTCTTTCAGACCGGGAATGGTCTGAGACATCGGTTTCATGAGAGTGTGTACGTTCTGCGGGGTAATGAGCCAACCCTCGAAAGAGCCTTTCCAGTTACCCGTGAAGCGCTCGAAGGTGAGTGGTGTGGCTACATCAGTAACCTCAACCTGGTCAGTGATACCAGGGAAGCGTTGTTCCAGGAGCCTGATGATAAGACCGGCTGTTTCATCTTTTTTCTGCACGTAGATATTCCGGTTTTCCGCCAGCTTTTTCCAGTAGTCAATATCTGACTCAAGCATGATTATGACGGAGGTCTTGCCTTCGGGAGCCATTGTGTGATCATGGTTATAGATATGCACCGGCAGCCTGTCACGCATCTTATCAGCTATCATTACCGGTTCCTCAAGCGGGAAGGAGAATCCGGAGATGCTCTTTGGAATATTGTCAAAGCGCCGGTTGACACCCAGCGAGACAAAGAGCAGGGAATTAAATATGGGCCATTTATCATAGGGCTCACGTGTGGCGGGGTCGAGGTATTTGCCGTCAAGCATATCATAGAGTGTCGCGTGTCCGTCGGCTGCCGATATCACCCTGTCTGCATGCAACTCGGTACCGTCAACAAGCCGTATGCCTGTTGCATGACCGTCAGAGGTGAGTATCCTTGCCACCTTTTTGTTGTAGTTTATCTCCCCGCCCAGTTCCCTGTAACGCGCATCCAGCGCCTCAGACATCGGCATTGAGCCCCCGATGGGGTACCCTGCGTTTCGCTGGTGCAGGTAGGCAAAGGTGAAGAAGAGGAACACCAGTGAGAATTCCGGGATCCAGATTTCACGAAAGGCCTGTTGCAGAAGGGGGTCGCTGATGCGGGAGGCAAACTGCTCACCTGTCACATTTGACCATTTTTTAAATTCACCGCCGTATCTCATGAATGCAAAGAAAGTCATGATCTGCTTTCTGATCCGGGTAAAGAAAGGATCCCTGTCGGATGGGAAATTAAATCTCAGGCATAGTCTTATACCGGCGATAAAATCCCTGATCGGCTTTTCATCCTGCGGCGAGAACTCAAGCAGATGCTTTTCAAGTTTGTCCACGTCAGAATGAAATACCAGTGTTCGTCCGTCTGCTCCCTCCAGCCAGTAGTATTCGTCGGTATAGATAAATTGACGGTTCTGTGCAATGCCTGTCTCTTCCCAGATGCGGTACATGTTTGATTCCGGGGATGAGCCTACCAGCCAGTGGATGCATGCGTCAAAGGTATAGCCATTTCTCTTCCATGAGGTGCATAGTCCGCCGGGGAGGCTGTGCATCTCAAAGATGCGGGTTTTGTAACCGTTGAGGCGACCATAGATTCCGGCAGCAAGCCCTGCAAAGCCTGCGCCGATGATGATCATTGATTTTTCGTCTGAAGCCATTGAGTTGAGGATTAGTGACTGACAAAATTAGGAGAACAGACGAATCAGGCGCAAGGAGATACAGAAAATTTTTAAAATATATCTGGTCAGGCGACCCGGGTCAGCTGACAGCAATCACGTTAGGTCAGGATTGCCAGGTTGGCGGAGCATGGATATTGCAAAATATTCCGCTATTTCTTCCTGAACCTGCGTTTGCCGGATTGCGGCCGTGACGGGCGATGGCTTGAGGCGTCTCCATGGTCGGAAGCGATGAAGCCGGGCAGTGGTGCACGGAAGACCTGGTAGCCTATCAGCTTCTCTATACGCTGCAACTTGTACATATCAGCCCGTGTGACCAGGGTGATTGCCACACCGGTGGTATCTGCGCGTGCCGTTCGCCCCACACGGTGTACATAATCTTCAGCATCGGAGGGGGCGTCAAAATTGACCACCAGGTTAATATCCTTGATATCTATTCCACGGCTCAGCACGTCGGTGGCCACGAGTACGCGCGTATGGCGCGACCGGAACCTGATGAGCGTCTCCTCTCGCTCCTTCTGCTCCAGGTCAGATGAGATACCCTGCACCGTATAATCGCGCGAGCGCAATCCCCTCACTATCTCATGGACTTTTTTCTTGGTGGAGCTGAAGATCAGGATACTGTGATATTCGGGCTTATCGGCCAGCAGGCTGTTGAGAAGAGGCAGCTTCTGATTCTCTTCCACAAGATAAACAGCCTGCAGGACCCCTTCTGCCGGTTTGGCGATCTCGAGGGAGATCTCCGCCGGGTTTTTCATGATATGTTTTGAGAGCGAGCGGATTTTAGGGGGCATGGTGGCGCTGAACATAAGCGTCTGCCTTTTTTTCGGCAGGTAGGAGATGATCTTCATTATATCGTCGTGGAAGCCTATGTCAAGCATCCTGTCGGCCTCATCGAGCACCAGCACTTTCAGTTCGCTGAACTTGACGTAACCCAGGTTAAGATGTGAGATGAGTCTGCCGGGGGTTGCCACTATTATGTCAGCGCCGTGAACCAGGGCAGCTTTCTCCTGGTCCCATGCGGTGCCTTCGCCACCACCGTATACTGCCAGGGAGGTAATATTGAGTGTATATGCCAGTCCCTGTATCTGCTGGTCGATCTGAAGGGCTAACTCACGGGTAGGGACAAGTACAAGGGTATGTGTATGGGAAGGACGGTTACCGGTAATATCATTCATTACAGGCAACAGATAAGCTGCCGTTTTGCCTGTTCCGGTCTGTGCACAGGCTATAAGGTCATTTCCTTCCAGAATGGCCGGAATGGCCTGCTCCTGCACAGGTGTGGCCTCCCTGAAGCCCATGTAGTCAATTGCATCCAGAATATCGGGATCCAGGTCCAGCTCGTCGAATGTCATACAGTTACAGTGTGAAAGTATTATTTGTGACGGGCAGCAAAATTAGTAAAAAAGAGTGAGATAGCAGCAGGGAGGGTCCTGTATGCCAAACTTGATGCTTAGCTGCTTTTTTCATAACTTCGTGGCGTCAAATTAACAGTGATGAAAACGAAAGCTATACTGATATTATGCCTGGTTCTGCTGGCTGTGGTGCAGCTCGCAGGCCAGAAGCGGGGCAAGCTTGTAACTGTCAGCGGTACGGTAACTGATACACTGATGTCACCCGTATATGGTGCATTGATGATTATTGACGGGGAAAGCACGGGGGTGCAGACCAGGAAGAATGGGACCTATAAGCTGAGGATCAGGCCGGATACCAGGAATATTGGAGCATTTACCGCCAATATGGGGTCTGTTGTGACGAAGTATGACGGTCTGAGTGTGATTGACCTCGTTCTTGACGGCAGTAACATGATGCCTGGTTTCACTCCGGTATTGCCTGACGGGGATAAAGAGATAGATGTGGGTTATGCCACAGTGAAAAAGAAGGACCTTACCTCTGATGTTGGTTATATCAACGGCCAGGCTGATGAGAATTCAGGCTATACAAATATTTATGACATGATCCAGGGCAAAGTGCCGGGCGTCCAGGTAACAGGCAACAAGATCACCATCAGGGGAATCAACTCCCTTACGCTGAGTACTGATCCTCTCTTCCTGGTTGACGGGATAGTTGTAGAATCAATAGATAACATCAATCCCCGGCAGGTTAAGTCTATCAGTGTACTGAAGGGCGCAGATGCTGCTATCTATGGATCCAGGAGTGCGGGTGGAGTAATCCTTATCACCCTGGTAGGTACAGGAAGGTAGGGCAGAAGGCTGGCTCGCAGAAGGTTCAGTTGTATTTCAGGACCCTTTACTTTAAATTGAGAAGTCTTTCTCCAGGTTGAGCCCGTATTGAGAGAATGTAGTAGCTTACGGATGGCTTACAGGTCAGGTCAGCACACTTATTCTTCAAATTCTATGTAGATATACCTGGCATTGTGATAAAGACCCGTTATTTCGGATTTGATCTGAGCTGTGAGGCACTCCACCGCCGAGGCATCGAGCCTGTCCTCAATATCTAACGATATCAGCAGCAGGAATTTGTTGTTCCCGATATACATTGAGCGGATATTGTTGATATGCCTTATGTCCGGGTGGCTGTGCAGTATTGCCTTTATCCCGTTTCGCATCTCCCGTGAGATGTTCTCTCCGATGATCAGCTTTCTCAGCTCGTTGGCAAGGAAGAATGACATTAGCACAAGCAGTGCACCGACTAATAAAGTTCCTATTGCGTCAAAGAGCGGATTGATAAGCGAGAGCAATGTGGACAGGAGGACTATTGTCAGTCCGGCCAGGGCGGCGAAATCTTCTACAAGGATAACGAAGATATTGGTGTCAGTTGACTCCCTGATGGCTTTCAGTAACGGTCCGGTTGATGCCTTTCTGAACTCAGTCAGGGCGACGGTGAAAGATTTAAGCTCAATGGCGATGGAGAGACCCAGCACCACAAAGATGTATATGTACTTTTCCAGCGGCTCGGGATGTATCAGTTTGTGTACCCCCTCAAACAGTGAAAAGCATCCGCCAACGAAGAACAGAAGCACAGCTACCAGGAAGCCCCAGTAATACTCTTCCTTGCCGTAACCGAAAGCATGCAGCTCATTGGCCTCTTTCACTGAACGCCTGCGGCCGATGAGCAGGAAGACCTGGTTGGTAGTGTCGGCCACCGAGTGAATAGCCTCGGCCAGCATGGCCGAACTGCCTGATATCAGTGATACTATGAATTTGATTACTGCAATGGCGAAGTTGCCCCCAAGGGCAAAAAGCACTGCCCGCAATGAGTTGCTTTCCTGTGTCATCGTACAAATACCGAAAGCCTAAAAGTAATAAAAGTTACACAAAAAAAGAGACGCAGGGTAGTTCCCTGCGTCCCTTGACTTATAGTGTGTGCCGTGAGCGCTGAGCTCACTGCTTCTTGGTTTATCTGCGTGATGAGCGGCTGCTGTTGTCAGATTTCCCTGATGAGCTGCTGCTGCGGCTGCTGCTCTTTGAAGGGGTTCCGCTGCTGCGGCTGCTGCTGCCGCTGCTCCTTGAGACAGTTGCACTGCTGCGTCCGCTGCTGCCGCTGCTCCTTGAGACAGTTGCACTGCTGCGTCCGCTGCTGCTCTGTGACCTGGCAGCGGTGGCTGATGATCCTCTTGAACTTGACGACGAGGACTTTTGTGCTGCCGACTGTGACCTCGTTGAGGAGCTTTGTGACCTCTGTACGGTGGACTGTGACCTGGTGGCAGAAGGCTGCGAGCTTCTTTGCACGGTGGACTGTGTCCTCTCCTCAGTTGATACCTGGCGGCGTGATGCAGCCTGACCGGATGATGCAGGGGCATCCGTGCTCCTCTGTGTTGAGCTCTGTGTGCTCTTCACCGTGGTGGAGGTGGCCCTGCGGGTCTCGGTTCCCTGGCTTGCCGCCTGGCTGCCGTTTGTCCTGCTGCCCGTGGTTGCTGCACTTCTCCTGTCACTGCTGACTGCCGACTGCTGACTGCCGTTTGTCCTGCTGCCCGTGGTTGCTGCACTCCTCCTGTCACTGCTGACTGCCGACTGCTGACTGCCGACTGATCTGCTGCCTGTGG
>CAZVLJ010000022.1:26013-35561 GCA_964627825.1 uncultured Rikenella sp.
CTCCTGTCACTGCTGACTGCCGACTGCTGACTGCCGACTGATCTGCTGCCTGTGGCCGCTGAACTTCTCCTGTCACTGCTGACTGCCGACTGCTGACTGCCGACTGATCTGCTGCGAGTACCCTGGGTACTGGCGTAGAGGGCTTCTCCATCTCTCCTGGTCTCAGGACGTGAGTAGGTCTGCTTGTAGGTGCCGGCAGTGATGCGGTGCGACACATTGGGCGAGTAAACTCTTACGTTCCTGTAGTAGTAGTCGTTGTAGTGGCGCCACCTTGGCTGGTTCCAGTGACGGTAGTATGAGTAGTAGTGAGGATACCAGTTGTAGTGGTAGCCGTAGTAGTGGTGCCAGAAGAAGGGTCTCCAGGGTCTGTAGTAGACCGGGTAGTAACCCCAGTACCAGTTTGAGCGCCAGATGACGTAGCGGGGACTGTAGATGAACCTGATCACCGGCCAGGCAGCGACTTCATAATATGTGGTAGTTACCACGGTAACGTTGTCTCTGTAGACGGTCCTGCCTTTGTAGCCGGGATTAGGTGTCTCTGCATATATCGGTTCTACTATATAATTCCTTCCGTAAAGAGCTTCATCTCCGATCAGTTGTATCATTATCTCACCGTTGCGCAGTTTTTCAACAGTGAACACTGCCACGTCCTGAGACTCGTTACGGTCAAGGGCCGAACGCAGGACAATAGTGTGATCTTCACCGTTGACATAGTCTGATACGGTGATGTAATCTACATAGCCGTCATTGTTCAGGTCAAGATTGTTGATCCTGGAGTTCTCGTCGTTGAGGTTTCTTTCGAATGCTTCAAGCGTCTCTGACTCCTGGAAGAGATTCATGACTGCGTAGAGGTTCAGATTGTCACCCGGGAGACCCAGGTATTCCTCAGGGTAATCCTGCCTTCCGGCTACTGCTGCGGAAGTTATCAGGAGGGTGAGGATCGCGGTGGTAATTAACTTTTTCATCTCTTTACGTTTTACGAAGAACTTTGTCTTCGCAATTGTAAAATTCAAAAGTTATGCCAAAAATTATGTTAAAATGTTATATGCCTGTAAGCGAGGCATATAAATTTCTAACATAACACTATTCAATGAATTTTTAATGGCCGGGAGGAGATATTGCCATGAAGCGGGATAAAGCTCACTGAGAGTCAATAATCAATAATATAAACTGTATCAGAACAATTTAAAGATGGCTGAGAAGGAGAATATAAATCCACTCGGTGACGGCCAGGCTGGATCATTGAATACAGGAAAAAGGTAGGATACTTCAGCCTCCAGTGACAGGTTATTCAGGTTGAAGGCTACGGGCATTCCGAGTCCGGCCTCAAGCATGCTGAAGTTCTCCGAGTAGACTGTGTTACAGGTTGGTATCTCTGTTGTAATAGTCTCGGTAACTATTGTTGTAGTTGTTGTGCCAGATGATGAGCTGTTCCCGGACCCCTGGCCCTGTCCCTGACCGCTGCCCGGTCCTGACCCCGTTCCTGTTCCTCCGCCAGCAGTTATCGTTACAGGGGTTGAACAGGTGCGGGTGGTTGTAAGGATCTCAGTACCTTCAAAAATCTGTGTAGTGCCGAGGGTGCCGAACAGCAGGTTAACATAAGGCTGGAATGAGACCCTGGCCTTTTTCCTGAGGAATCCAGGTGTCTCGAAGTACCTCGAGTTCTTTACCTGGAGGTATCCCGGCGGCTCCTTCATCACAAATGCTCCCCAGGATACTTCTGTATATAGAAGCTTCCAGTCAATACCCAGGGTTACATCAGCATAGTTAAAGCTGCCGAAAAGGGTATCGGTCAGCTCCGGTTTGACCATATACCTGTAGAATCCCGCTGATATGTCGAGCCATTTGAAGATATCCTGGTTAAACGATATGGAGGCGCTGTAGAAAGCGGGGGCTGATCTGATGAGGTTTGGCAGACAGAAAGCACCTCCCGTAAGGTAAAATTTTTCGAAGAGCGAATAAGTGGCTGCGCCGTAGAGGTAAGGCTGGTTTTGCGAGATGGTGGATCCGAGATAGACCATGTTGCTTCCGTAACCGGCTCCGGCAAAAAAGGTATGTCTCTCTGCCTTCGTTGCGGAGGCTGTTGTATCGCTCTGCGCTATCAGACCTGCCGGCATCAGCAGGAGCAACATAAATAATATTTTCATCCTCCGGATTTTAATTCAAAAAGCATCTGTGTTCAAAGCTAACTGACAGAAGATGAAAAAATCATGAAAATCAGAAACAAAGTTGTTTGCGGCGGATAATTTTTCTTCAATCTTATTCACACACCCGGAGTACCGGTCCGGGTCTTATTCTTCAATTGCTTGCCTGGCAACGATGCACCTGAGCAGCTCACCGGTGAACCGGGCGGCGCGTTTGTTCATGGCAGCTGGGTCGGCAGGCAGCCCTTCCTCATCAAACGCTTCATCCACCTTCGGTACGGGGAACATGGCCGGGACGGTCCATGCACCCGTCTTCCACAGGCTGAACTGCAGTGAGGTGATGACCTGGGTTCCCCCGAAGGAGCCGTCTGAGACAGTGGTGATGGCAACAGGCTTGCGGCGCCACTCATCGGTCAGCAGATCGACGACATTCTTCAGGCTGGCCGGATAGCCGCCGTTGTATTCAGGGGTCACTATTATCACCCCGTCGGCTGACCTGATCCTGTCCGCCAATTCAACAGCCTCCGGAAGAGGGTTCTCCTGGAACTTCAGCCGCTCATCAAAGAGAGGAAATCTGTATTCGGAAAGATCGAGGATCTCAGCATCGGCAAGCTTGTTCTCTTCCAGGTACCGCCTGAACCAGAGCGCCACACGATGACTCTTTCTGCCTCTCCTGATACTGGAACTGATTATTGCTATCTTTTTCATGTGTAAAAAATAATTTTAAAAGGTTACATGGAACCCACATCACAGAAGTACCTGCATTCTTGTTTCTGATTGTTGTTACATTTGGGTCCATTCACTGCTAATATACCGCTAAATTCCAACATCCATAAGGATCATCAGGGCAGTGTGACGGATCACTGGAAATGATGGGAATGTTATGTAAGTCAGTCGGCAGAGCCGACTGTCTTATTCCTTCCTGTGCTCAGGTTTGCAGGTGACAGCAGGATTGAGTATCTTTGCACCGATTCAGGAATAAGCAAGATCTGTACAGACGTCACATCTTCCGGACGGTTTTCAGTGACTCACTATTCCGCCCCTGGTTTACCCTGAGCTGTTCCTGAAGCAATATAGCAGAAAGGGACAATCCCTGACAGCATCGTTCACCGCATGGCAATCCAGAAAGGGGCGGTGGCGGAAGAACAAAATATATTCGTTAATTGAAATCAATACTATATGGCAGGACCAAACAACAGGTACATTAAAAAGCAGAAGACGGAAAAACGTCTTAAGAAGAGAAAAGAAAAGGAGCAGAAAAAACAGCAGCGCCGTGAGAATTCACAGGGCGGCGGACTTGACAACATGATTGCTTATGTAGACAAGTTCGGGAACATCACCTCCGAGCCCCCGGCGGAAGAGGATTCCATCAAACCCGAGGAAGCAGAAAAGGCTTCCGGCAGCTAGTCCCGGAAGCCCTTCCATTTCTGCTTATCCCTTCTTAGTGAAGATCAACCGTTCCACCGGCAATAGCAATGTGGCATAGTCGCCGGAACAGAAATCAGTCTCTCTTCCACTTAATGGTACAGCCCACTGCCTTGGTGCCGGCAACCGGAACAGGCCGGCCCTCAAGAATACTCTCAAGGGCATCTTCCGCATATTTTTTGTCAGCTGCCGCCGCATCATCAGCATTATTGTCGATGGCACCCACATACTCCACCACCAGCTTACCGTCCCTCCACGAGAGAATATAAATGTGAGGAGTATTCGTGGCGCCGTACTTCCGCGCAACTTCCTGTGTTTCATCAAACAGGTAATCAAAGCTGTAGTTCTTGTCCGCAGCAGCCTCTTTCATCTTTTCATATGAGTCGCCGGGTGATACTGCAGGGCTATTCGGATTGATAGCCACCACCGGGTATCCTTTGGGAGAATACTTCGTATGCAGATCCTGCAGCCTCTGGTCATACTTCTTTACTACCGGGCAGGTGTTGCACCAGAAGGCTACAATGAATCCGTCAGCATCATTGTAATCAGCCAGAGAAATCATCTCTCCCTTCACGTTCTTCAGCTTAAAGTCCGCAGCAATGTCGCCTGCCTTGTATGGCGACTGTGCGTTGAGGAGGCCCGCCATCATCAGGGTCGCCAGTGTAATTATCAGGTACTTCTTCATAAAATCTTGATTTTAAGTGATTAATAACTATTTATATTTGGTTATCAGATCTCTCAACTCTTTTTCTGTCACTTCGGAAGGGTGGAAATATCTTATTTTCTTCGCGTTGTTGAAAAAGAGGGTAACAGGGATATTTCCCTGCCACCCTGCGTCAACCTTATCGATCCAGCTGTTATAGTCGAGGTTGGTCATTACCCTGACGTCAGCAGTTATCTTATTTTTTTCCAGGAAGGGGATCAGTTTTGAGTCTATCTGGCTTGGGAAGTCGAGGCTCACCAGTATGAATTTCACCCCCTTGCCCCTGTACTCTCCGGCAAGTTTCTCAAAGTGGGGCAGTTCAGTTACACATGGTGGACACCATGTAGCCCAGAAGTTGACCACATGGAGCCGGTTCTCCGGGTTGGCAAGTATCTTTTCAAGCTCCGGGATGCCTATCTTTTCTATCTCCTGTGCTCTGAGAGGTGCCAGCCCGAGGATGATGGTCAATATAGCTGCCATTAAATATTTCATACAGTCAAAGTGTTTGGCCTGATTGTATTTAAACAACTCCAGCTCTCAGATGTTCACGTCACCGGTGGTGAACCTTTATTATTCACCCGTTGTTTTCCTTCAGATGAAATTTAATCTTACTTTTATGACTGTTTGCTACACAGCTGTCAAATTTTCGTCTTTACAGAGTATCACAATAAAACCATGATCATGAAAAAAACAGGAATCTCAATGACAGTTATACTGTCAGCAGCAGCTCTTTTACTTGCCGTTCCGCTTTCAGCACAGCAGCTTAATCTTAAAAAGCTGGCTGTGGAGTATGATAAAATTATTCTTGATCAGTTCAAGGCTGATGAGACCGGATGTGCCGTACTGGTAGCGAAAGACGGCCAGGTGATCTACAGGAAAGCTTTCGGCATGGCCGATCTTGAGCTGGATGTGCCGATGCAGCCCGATATGGTATTCAGAATAGGTTCTATCACCAAGCAGTTCACCGCTGTTGCCATACTGCAGCTGATGGAGCAGGGCAAGCTGTCACTGCAGGATGAGATAACTAAATACCTTCCTGATTTTCCCATGCACGGGCACTCCATAACTATAGAGCACCTGCTGACTCACACCTCAGGGATAAAGAGTTACACCAACGTTCCCGAGTTTGGAGATATGATAAGAACAGACATGACCCCGGAGGAGGTGGTGGAGAAGATCAAACCCCTTCCTATGGAGTTTGCTCCCGGCACTAAGTGGAACTACAACAATTCCGGATACTTCCTGCTTGGATATATCATAGAGAAGGTGTCAGGTAAAAAATACGGGGAATACCTGCAGGAATACTTCTTTACGCCACTTGGTATGACGTCAACTCTTTACGGTGATGACACGAAGATTGTGAAAAAGCGCGCATCAGGATACCAGCCCGGAGAAGGAGGCGCTGTCAATTCCGATTTCATGAGCATGACCCTGCCTTATGCTGCAGGTTCGATCATGTCAACAGTAGATGACCTGTACAAATGGAACAGGGCGCTGCTCGAATACAAACTGGTTAAGAAGGAGAGCCTTGACAAGGCCTGGACGTCGTATAAGCTCGCCGACGGCAAGGATACCCGCTATGGTTACGGCTGGATGCTGAGCGAAATTCACGGCAGCCCAACAATAGAACATGGCGGCGGCATAAACGGTTATCTTACATCATCACTGTACCTTCCGAAGGAAGATGTTTTCGTGGCGCTCTTTTCAAACAACACCGGCAAGGCCCCTGAATTCACTGCCCTGAAGCTGGCGGCAGCAACCATAGGAAAGGCAGTGCCGACGACTGAAATCACTCTCAGTGAGGAAAAACTCAAAGAATACGAAGGGATATACGCCAATGGGGAAGGCACTGAGATAACCATCCTCCTTGACGAAGGCAGACTGAACGGCGTCCGGCCCGGAGGTTCACGCCGAAAAATAATACCCATTGAAAAGGACAGGTTCATCTTCGAAAACTCGCTGATGTATGCAGCTTTCACCAGAGATGTCTCCGGCAAGATCATTTCGGTTGTGAGCGATGACCGTGGAGAGATGACAACCTGGACAAGAACTGATAAAAATGTTGAAACAAAAAAGGAGAAGACTCTTCCTGAAAAAGTTCTTGATAAATATGTGGGCGAATACCAGATTGAACCAGGCTTCACTGTGACCTTCACCCGTGAGGGTAACAGACTCTTCACCCAGGCAACGGGACAGCCGAAGTTTGAGGTCTTCGCGGAAAGCGAAACGAAGTTCTTCCTCAAGGTAGTTGATGCACAGGTTGAATTTGTATCTGACCCTGATGGGAAAATCAACAGCATGATCCTTTACCAGGGAGGACAGGAGATCAAAGGGAAGAGGATAGAGTAGTCGGCAGTCGGCAGTCCGTAGTTGTCACTATCTGGTTAAAAAACCTTAACAGATTACCTGCCTGACCTCTGCGGATTTAAAAAAACCTAACTTTATCCAAACTATTTTAACCCCGATGAAGAAACTTATACTATTTGCTATTCTGTTCCTGTTAGCCGGTGCTGCCGGCGATGTCTGGTCATGCACCACCTTCCTGATGTCCGGGAAACATACTCCTGACGGCAGACCGCTGCTCTATAAGAACCGTGATACGGGAACCCTTGACAACGCACTCGTTTATTTCACTGATGGCAACTATGATTATATAGGGCTGGTAGATTCGAAGGAATCGTGGAAGCGCGAGGTATGGGGAGGGTATAACGCTGCCGGCTTTGCCATCATGAACTCTGCCGCCTATAACAACAACGCCGGTGATACCACCAAACTTGCTGACCGCGAGGGTGAGGTGATGAAGATGGCGCTGGCCACCTGTGCCACGCTGGCCGATTTCGAGAAGATGCTCAGTGACATGCCCAAACCGCTGGGGGTAGACGCCAACTTCGGAGTGATAGACGCACAGGGTGGTGCCGCCTATTATGAAACCGGCAACTTCACCTTTAAAAAGATTGACGCCAATGATCCGGCCGTGGCGCCAAACGGCCTCCTCATACGGACCAACCACTCGTTTACCGGCTCCCCGGAAGTGGGCTACGGATACATAAGATATGCAGCGGCAGGAGAAGCGCTGAACATGGCACTTGCACAGAAGAGGCTTGATCCGCAATACCTGCTCAACATTACCTCGCGCAACCTGACCAACGCTCTCACAAAGGTCAACCTCAGAGAGGTGATGCCGGCCAGTGCTGCAGATGCCACCTTCAGGTACTTCGAGGACTTCATTCCGCGCACATCAACAGCATCAGTCATGCTTGTAGTAGGTGCAGCCAGTGGTGAAGACCCCGTCAATGCAATGATGTGGACCATTGCCGGGTTCCCGCTGACGGCGGTGGCAGTGCCGGTATGGATCAGCGCAGGCGAGGAGATGCCCTCGGTGGTGAGCATGAAAGATAATATGCATGCGCCCCTCTGCGATGCCGCCATGACCCTCAAGCGCCAGCTCTTCCCCATCACCCGCGGATCAGGAGGCAAATACATGAATGTAGCCATGCTGATGAACCGGGAGGGATCCGGAATCCTGCAGAGACTGGAGCCGGTGGAAAATGAGATCTTCAGGAAGACCGCAGAGATGGTTGCTGCAATGCCTGAAAAGGGCAGGCAGCAGAAAGAGTTCATCCTTGCACACTATAACTGGCTTGACCATTATATTGTGCAGTCGTACAGAGAGTTATTCGGAATAGAAGTGAAATAGCAGATTTCGCGAAAAACCTTTTCCACAATGAAAGAAAACAAATTACCTGCAATAAGGGGTCTGGTTCTCCTTGTTGTATCGCTCCTGATGGCTACAGTCTCGTTGAGTGCCATTGAGAAGTACAGTGATCCCGCAACGGTCAACCGAAGGATAGAGCAGCTCCGCCAGGCAAACCAGTCAATGGTGAAGGTTCATAAGCTGGCTGTCACTCCCGGTGGCAGGGAGATGCTGATGCTGGAGATTGGCAGGTCAGGCACCTCTGTCCCTGCAGTGCTCGTCGGAGCCAACATGTCAGGGCAGACGCCTGTGGCCACTGAGGCGGCACTCTCGCTGGCCTCACGCATAGTGGCTGACGCCTCGCTGAACAGCAGTTTGACATGGTACATAGTGCCTGTGGGTAATCCGGACGCCCATGCACGTTATTTCACCCGGCCCCTCTGGTCAGACCCCGCCAATGGCAGGCCCTTCAATGATGACACCGATGACCAGACAGATGAGGATGGTTACAATGACCTTGACGGCAACGGTATCATCACCATGATGCGGGTGAAGGCTCATGACGGCATCTGGATTCCCGTGGAAGGAGAGCCCCGGCTTATGCGCAAGGCAGATGCCTCCAAAGGGGAGAAGGGCATATACAAGCTGTACACTGAAGGAATCGATGATGATGGTGACGGCAAGTATAACGAGGATGTTCCCGGAGGCACTAACGTGAATATCAACTTCCCGCACCTCTTCAAGAGTTTTGGAAGACGAAGCGGTCTCTATCCCGGCTCGGAACCCGAGTCGGCCGCGATGCTTAAGTTCGCGTTTGCGCACCCCGAGATTGCCATGATGATCTCGTTCGGGCAGACGAACTACCTCCTGTCGCCCCCGCAGGGTGGCAGGAAGGGTTCGGTGGACACCGAGAACATCCGCATCCCGCGCGAGATAGGCAGTGCTATGGGGATTGACGTATCTCGCTCTTACACCATGGATGAGATAATTGGGCTGGTGCAGCCAATGATGCCTCCCGGCATGCAGGCTGATGAGAGCATGATAGCCAGCTTCCTCGGTCTGGGCGCCGTGGTCAATCCCCTGCCGGATGACATGGCATTTTATAATGAGATATCATCTGACTACAAGGAGTACCTGAAGAAGAAGGGCATCACAGCCGAAAGGTTTGATCCTGCACAGCCGGAAGACGGATCATTCGAGCTGTGGGCATACTATCACCTCGGTCTGCCTGTGTTCACGATGGACTTCTGGGGACTGCCCAAACCAAAGGATGAGAAGAAGGAGGGCAGTGGCATAACAGCCGAGACGCTGGGCAAGATGACCTCAGATGAATTCCTCGCCCTTGGCGAAGAGAAGATAGCCGCCTTCCTGAAGGAGAGCGGCGCACCGGCACAATTCACCGCACAGTCGCTGATGACCATGGTCAGGAACGGGCAGATGAAACCTGAGCAGATGGCCGCGATGATGAAACGTATGCCCGCACCAAAGGGTGATGAGAAGAAGGGCGATCCGAAGGAGGCGGCGCAGCTGGTCTTCTCAGACATATGGCTGTCAGGCAAGGGATTCACTCCCTGGAAGAGCT
>CAZVLJ010000023.1:0-35235 GCA_964627825.1 uncultured Rikenella sp.
TGCGGAGAAAGAGGGATTCGAACCCCCGGTCCAGTCGCCCGGACAACGGTTTTCAAGACCGCCGCAATCGACCACTCTGCCATTTCTCCCTTTGTAACCCTTAAGTATTCCTCCTAAAGGTTCAGCGGGTGCAAATATAATCTTTTTTTGCTTTTCTCCCGGGGGTGAGAAAATTTAAGATTAGGCAGCCACTCAGACCCGTCTCTGATCCCCCTGAAATGGGGGTATGACAGGTTTCCGGAGGCCCCAGACACCACCAGGCAGCAGTTTTTTGACCTAAAAAGCTCTCATTTGTAATAAAAATCGGCGTTTCAGGCATAAAAAAGGGTCTAAAAACTTGCATTTGAATAAGAATGGAATAAATTTGTAGGCAATTAGAGATTTTGGTCTAACCCTAAAATTGAATTGATTATGACAAAAAAGGAATTAGTTAGCAGCATTGCAAAAAAAGCAGGACTTTCACTTAAAGATGCCAACATCGCTCTGAACGCTTTCGTAGGCGCATTTGGTGATGCCATGAAAAAAGGCCAGAGGATCCAACTCCCCTCAATGGGTACCTTCAAAGTTGAGAAGAGGAGTGCAAGAGTTGTCCGTAACCCACGCACCGGAGCCAAACTGAATGTACCGGCTAAGAAAGTTGTTAAGTTCAAAGCTGCACCGGCTCTTACAAAAGGCCTGAAGTAAAAGTTTCAGGGGTGCAAGGGCACCCCTTTTTTTTGCATATGGGAGCACTATCTGCCTGTTGTGCTCCACTTTGTCATTTTACACCTGTATACTGGTTTCCCGCTGATCCTGAAAATGGCTAAATAAGCGCCATTTATGAGGTTACCTGTGCTTATAATCTCATTGTCTGCAACTCTCCTCGTTACAATAAGCCTTCCGCTGGCATCATAAATACTTAATTGGCAAGGTATTGGTGTCCTTATGGTAAGATAATCCCCGAAAGGCACCGGATAAATCCCGAACTCCCGGGTGCACAGTGATTCACTGTCGGATGAAGTGCAATATGTGTCAGGCAGGTCCGGAAAGTAATGTATGATCAGGTAATCCAGCAAAACTCTCTTAAAAATGCAGGCCGGTAATTTTTTCCCGTAAAATTTATTAGTATATTTACAGTTAGTTTGTAGGCGAGAGGGTACGTTTTTATTACCAGGTTCAATTTTCAGAATCAGACTATGATCAGGCTATCATTCAACCATTTATATCAGGAAATTATTCTCTGTTTCTGTAACCCTTTCCCAGTACCAACCGTATAAGATGTAATGAACTGTATTATTGTAGATGATGATCCCGTATGGCTCCGGACCCTTGAGGAATTCGTAGGAAAATCCTCGTCCCTTTCACTTATTGGAAGCTTCTCCGATTCTCTTTCGGCACGTAACCTGCTGATGTCGCGAAGGGATATCGAACTTATATTCCTGGATATCCAGATGCCGGAGATGGATGGCTTCGATTTTCTTTCCAGCCTCGAAAATCCGCCTCACATAATCTTTGTCTCAGGCAGTGAGGAGCATGCCTATAAAGCTTTTAATTACAACGGGATTGACTATCTTCTCAAACCCATTACATACCCGCGCTTCTGTCGTGCCGTTGAGAAAATTATGAAATACTATGCCCCCAGGGCGGTTCCTTCGGCAGCAGGAGAGGAGGAGATCTTCATCAAGAAAGCATCATCACTGGTTCGCCTGAAGCTCAAGGAGATACTTTACGTGGAGGCTCTTGAGAACTATGTCACCGTCATCACCCGCGATGAGAAATATACAATCCACTTTACCATGAGGGCTATCGAACAACAGCTGCCCTCAAGCCTGTTTGTAAGGATACACCGCTCATACCTGGTCAATAAAAGTGTTATCCGCTCAATCAGTGAGAACAGCCTCACCATTGCCATTGGCTCCAACCAGAAAGTTCTGCCTGTCGGGAAATCATACCGTGAAGGGATCATGAACTATATAAATATAATGCAGCGCTGATGCCTTCGCAGAGGCAACTATTCCTTGATCATATCGGACAGACCTCTCCCGCACCCCTGATGCTTGAGATTGAGAGGGCGGAAGGTTCATTCCTGTATGACAGGCAGGGCAGGGACTACCTTGACCTTATTTCGGGTGTGTCAGTAAGCAATACAGGCCACCGCCATCCGGCCGTGATGAATGCACTGCATGAGCAGGCAGGCAGATACATGCACCTGATGGTCTATGGCGAGGTAATCCAGAGTCCCCAGGTACAATATGCCGCAATGCTTGCTTCCCTGTTACCGCCTCCTCTTGAGTCGGTCTATTTTGTCAACTCGGGCAGCGAAGCCATTGAGGGTGCTATCAAGCTGGCCCGCAGATATACCGGCAGGAACGAGATTATCTATTTCCGGAATGCCTACCACGGCTCAACCACCGGGGCGCTAAGCGTACAGGGCTCAGAACTGTACCGCAATGCCTTCAGACCCCTGATGCCGGCAACAACCATGGCTGAATTCAACAGCCCCGATGCCGTGTCACTGATAAGCAACGCTACCGCTGCTGTCCTGGTGGAACCGGTACAGGCCGAGGCTGGTGTGATACAGCCATCGGGCAGCTTTCTTAACGACCTGCGGGATGCTTGCACCAGGAACGGTTCACTGCTGATATTTGACGAGGTACAGACCGGATTCGGACGCACCGGCAGCCTCTTCTCCCTTTTCAGATATGACGTTATTCCTGACATACTGGTTCTGGCAAAAGCCCTGGGCGGAGGATTGCCCCTGGGCGCATTTATCGCCTCACGCAACATCATGTCATCACTCACCCATGACCCTGCTCTCGGACATATAACCACTTTCGGCGGCCATCCGCTCTGCTGCGCAACAGGAATGGCCTCCCTGGAAGTTATTGTAAGAGAGAAACTTGCAGAGCAAGCCCTGGAGAAGGAACAGATGCTGCGAGCTGAGCTGGCCGGATTGCCGTTCAGAGAAATAAGGGGTGAAGGCCTTCTGCTGGCAGCGGAACCGGAGAAACCGGAGATAGTCCCGGCTCTGATAACAAATGCCCCGGCTCATGGACTGCTGCTCGATTATTTTCTCTTCTGCCCAACCGCATTCCGCATAGCACCACCGCTGACAATCTCTGAGGATGAGATACACCTCGCCTGCCGCCGTCTGGGAACGTTGATAAAGGCAGCAGGCAATGATTAGGGTCTGAATGTCTGAGGTCTGAGGTCTGAAGGTTCTGAAACTGCAGGTGCGGGATTTTGACCCTGCCGGCCTCATTCTGAAAACCGGAAGGTTAATCGCAAATCGCAAATCCTTCAGGCCTGCCATGGCCTGACTGCCACTCTGTCATACTTCCTGCCGCGGCACGCACTTTGAAGAAAGGGGAGCAGAATAATCAGAAAACCAAATATCATGGAAAAGGGTAAAATAGGCGTAACTACTGAAAACATCTTCCCAATCATCAAGAAATTTCTTTATTCGGATCATGAGATCTTCCTCAGGGAGCTGGTATCAAATGCCACTGACGCTATCCAGAAAGTCAGGGCGCTCTCCTCTGCCGGTGAATTAAAGGGCGAACTCGGAGAACTGCGTGTTAATATAACACTGGATACCAAAAAGAAAACCCTTACTGTCTCTGATAACGGGATAGGAATGAGCGCTGAGGAGATAGACAAATACCTCAACCAGATTGCTTTCTCCAGCGCCAATGATTTCCTGGACAAGTACAAAGACCAGGCCGGAGGACTGATAGGCCAGTTCGGACTTGGATTCTATTCTGCCTTTATGGTATCTGACAGGGTCGAAGTCGTTTCCCGTTCATACCATGAAAATGTTCCAGCGGTGAAGTGGATATGCGACGGCAGCCCGGAATATACGATTGAGGAGGCAGAGAGAGAGGAGCGTGGCACAGATGTTATCCTCCATATAGACAAGGAGTCAAAGGAATTCCTTGATGAGCACAGGATTGAATCACTGCTGAAAAAATACTGCAGCTTCCTCCCGGTGCCTGTGCACTTTGGCAATGAGAAGGAGTGGAAAGACGGCAAGATGGTTGATACTGGCAAACCAAAGGTGATCAATAACACCCAGCCTGCCTGGACACGCAAACCAACAGAACTGAAAGATGAGGATTATGCCAGCTTCTACCGGGAACTATATCCCATGGGCGAGGAACCTCTCTTCCATATTCACCTTAATGTTGATTACCCCTTCAAACTCACAGGCATACTCTATTTCCCGAAGATCAGGAATAACTTTGAGATCCAGAAAAACAAGATACAGCTCTATTGCAACCAGGTTTTTGTCACCGACTCCGTTGAGGGGATTGTGCCTGACTTCCTGACACTGCTTCACGGGGTGATAGATTCTCCCGATATCCCGCTTAATGTCTCAAGGAGCTACCTGCAGAGCGACACCAACGTCAAGAAAATATCAGGGCACATTACTAAAAAGGTAGCAGACCGGCTCTCGGACATCTTCAAGAAGGACCGCGAAACCTTCGAAAAGAAATGGGATGATCTGAAACTGTTCATTGAATATGGAATGATCACCGAGGAAAAATTCTTTGAAAAGGCTTCAAAGTTTGCCCTTTATAAGAACACCTCTGACAAGTACTTTACACTGGAGGAGTACGATAAGATCATTAAGGAGAACCAGACCGACAACGATAAGTCGCTGGTGCATCTCTATACAACTGATCCTGTGGCACAACACACATATGTGGCCAAGGCTGCTGACAAGGGTTATGACGTGCTTGTGCTTGACGGTCAGCTTGATACACACCTGATAAACACCCTTGAGTCTAAGGAGCCCTCCTCGAAGTTCGTCAGGGTTGACAGTGACGTGATTGAAAAGCTTATCAGGAAAGATGAAAACCATGCCTCGAAGCTCACGCAGGCCCAGGCGGATGATCTTGCCCAGGTATTCCGCAGCCAGGTGTCTGACACTGACAAGGCGCGCTTCAATGTCAGGGCAGAGAACCTGGATGAGAATGACCTGCCGATAATCATCACGCAGAGCGAATTCATGCGCAGGATGAAGGATATGGCACAGTTCGGAGGCGGGTACTCATTCTATGGTGAGATGCCTGACAGCTTCGACCTGGTGCTGAACTCCAACCATCCCCTGGTGATCTCACTGGCAGACGACCTCGATAAGGAGCATGCCGATGAGCTGAAGAAGAACAGTACAGGTATTGAGAAGACCAGGCTCGAGATTGATTTCATGGAGAAGGAGCACGGCAAGAAGAAGCCCGAGGAGATACCTTCAGTTGAGAAGGATGACCTTGAGAGGATGAAGGGCGAGCTGAGTCAGCTTGAGGAAAAGAGAAAGAGCATCCTTGAAGGTTTTGGTAATGAGCACAAGGCTGTCAAACAGCTTGTTGACCTCGCCATGCTGGCCAATAACATGCTTAAGGGAGAGGCTCTCAGCGCTTTCGTCAAGCGCAGCATCAGCCTGCTCTAGAGACATACTATAATATTATATCGTAAAATCAGGGGACGCCAGCCAGAGACGTCCTCTGTTTTTTCCCTTCCTGTTATCGGACGCCAGCCATATTGTTGGCTTAACCCATGATCCGGGCAATTTCTGACTTGATGTAGGCAATGGCGGTTCTGGTTGGTTCGGTATCCATCTCCATAACCTCCTCAAGGAGCATCCTGGAGAGCTCTTCGCCGGTGGCGGCAGGGGGAAGCTGCGAGGCAACACTGTTTATCATCCTGACAATGGTGCCGCGTGCATTCTTCACCATCTCCCAGGCCTCGTTGCTCATGTAGATCTGTTGCGAGAGGTTGTGCTCATACTCGCTCCTTACTGCGGTGACCAGCGCCGACTGAAGCTGCTGTGCCGTCATCTCCTGCCTGGCAGTACGGATTATCAGTGACTCCGGAGAAATGCGCTCAAGGAAGAGCACCACCCTCTCATAGGCCTGCAGCCTCACCGGGGTGATGGTCTTCACCGTCTGCAGCAGCAGATCCTGCCTCCGACGCTCCTGGTCGTCATGCAGCATGTTCCGTATTACCAGCCATGCGGTGAGCATCACCAGCAGGGCGGGAATGGTTATCTTGAGTATTACCAGGAAGGTTTCCATGATTACAGTTGTTTAACGTCTTTGTGTGATGCAAATTAAGCATTTTTAAGCCTTGTTGCAGGATTGCCCCCTGATTTGGACCCACTTTTATCTCTTTACAATGTCAGTATTTTCGGGTGAACCTGTCGTGGTCCCAGCCATGTTATACCCTTTTCTTTTTCACTTTTAACAATTACATTTGGCCTTTCCCTTTGAGAAACATCAAAAGATCTGACATAATGGAGCATATCAGCAGGAGGGTGCAGGCACTCTCAGTATCACAGACACTGGCTATGGCACAGAAGAGCCGCGAAATGAAGGAACAGGGTATTGATGTAATAAGCCTCAGCCTTGGCGAGCCTGACTTTAACACTCCTGATGATATCAAGGAGGCGGCAAAGAAGGCAATAGATGATAACTACTCCTTCTATCCTCCTGTACCGGGATATGGTGACCTCCGTGAAGCCATATCACGCAAGTTCAGGGAAGAGAACGGTCTGGAATATTCACCGGACCAGATAATAGTTTCAGCGGGAGGGAAGCACAGCCTCATCAATGTAATGCTTTCGGTTGTTGACCCGGGCGATGAGGTGATACTGCTTGCTCCTTACTGGGTCAGCTACCTTGACCATATCACCTTTTCTGAAGGTAAACCGGTGATCATAAAGACAACCATTGAAAGCGACTTCAAGGTAACACCGGAACAGCTGGATGAGGCTCTCAGCCCGCGCACAAGGGTACTGATCTTCAATTCACCCTCCAATCCCACCGGAATGGTTTATACTCATGAAGAGATAGCCGCCCTGGTAAAGGTGCTGGAGAGATATCCGCAGGTGATCATCATCTCGGACGAGATATACGAACATATAACATTCACCGGGAAACACATCAGCCTGGCTTCCTTCAGCAGTATCAAGGACCGGGTTGTGACAGTCAACGGTGTCTCGAAGGGTTATGCCATGACAGGATGGAGGATAGGATATATTGGCGCACCGCTGTGGCTCGCGAAAGCATGCAACAAGCTGCAGGGACAGTTCACCTCAGGGGTTTCCTCAATAGCACAGAGGGCAGCCCTGGCAGCCGTCACTTCAAAGAGTGACTCGAAGGAGAGAATGCGCGAAGCATTCCTGCGTCGAAGGGACCTGATATGCAGACTGCTCGGGGAGATTCCCGGCCTCAGGGTGAGAGTACCGCAGGGCGCCTTCTATGTCATGCCCGATATAAGCAACTTCATTGGCAGGAGTTACAACGGGAAGGTAATGAAGAATTCCGATGACCTTACCTTCTTCCTCCTGGAGGAGGCAAGGGTGGCCATGGTCAGCGGTACCGCATTCGGTGCAGAGAACTGCATCAGGATCTCCTATGCCACCTCCGACGACCGCATCACCGAGGCTGTCCGCCGTATAAAGGAGGCGCTGGCTAAATTAAGGTGATTTGCCCCTGAATATGAAACCTGCGTGAATACTGCCACCTGCCTGTAATGCAGGATATCGTTATCATGTACGTAGTGACAGGTCTGAGACCCGTCGTTACCTGCATGCCATGCAGATATCTGGCATCTTGTCAATACCGGTTGTACGTGATCACCTCCCCCGGCGGTTTGCGCGATTTCTCCCTCAGACGGTTGTCTGTGTAACCTACACAGATGACCAACTCCACCTTCCTTGATGCCGGAATGCCCAGAACCTTTCTTATCCTCCTGTCATCAACCCATCCAATGATGCAGGTGCCAAACCCTTCAGCAGTGGCCTGGTAAACCATTGATGCCGTAGCTATTCCGATATCAATCAGTGAATAATCCTTCTGCTTGATAAGATCTCCTGCACGTGAGGTAAGATTCGATTTTTCCCGGACAACCACTATCAGTACCGGAGCCTCCCTGACAAACGTGTTCATGCGCAGGACAACCGATTCCGTGGCGGCTGCCACTTCATCACGCAGCGCCGGATCATCAACCACAACAAAGTGCCATGGCTGGCCATTGCAGGCTGATGGTGAGAGTCTTCCTGCCTCGGTGATTCTCTCTATCTTATCCCTCTCAACCGGTCTTTCCAGATATTTCCTTTCACTCTGCCTGTTCTTTATCAGGTTGAGCATGCTGTCGGCGTCAGTCATCTCAGAAGCACCCATTTTCTAGTAGTTCTGTGCGAACACTTCAGTGTAGTTGAACGGGTGGAGGCATGCCGGACAATTCTTCAGCGGCCTGGTACCGAAGTGCACATAACCGCACTTGCGGCAGTACCAGAACACCTTCTCCTCACGCTCGAACACCTTGTTGCCCATAACACTGGCAAGCAGCTTCCTGTAACGCTCCTCATGCACCTTCTCGGCTGCAGAGATAGCCTTGAAACAGGTAGATATCTCCTTGAAGCCCTCTTCCTCAGCTATCTTCGCAAATTCGGGATAGAGCTCCGCCCATTCCTCATGCTCACCCTCGGCTGCTGCCTCAAGATTCTCACTGGTGGTCGTTGTGCCGCCTGCCGGGTATGATGCAGTTATCTCAACCATGCCCCCCTCAAGATAACCAAAGAAACGTTTGGCATGCTGCTGCTCCTGCATCGCAGTCTCAAGAAAGATGGCTGCTATCTGCTCATAGCCCTCCTCCTTGGCCACTTTGGCTGCAAATTCATAACGGTTCTTTGCCTGCGATTCACCGGCAAATGCCTTCAGGAGATTCTGCTCCGTACGGGTTCCTTTAATTCCTTTCATATTAGTCTGTTTAGTTATGATTTATATTAATAGTCTGATAAAAATAAAATAAAAACCCATTACTCAGATTCACCATGACAAGTATCATGCAGTGCCATACTGATAACATGATCAGCTGGAAGTAACAGGCTTGATATCACTCTTTTCTCCGCCTGATGAACCTTTTTTCCTCACCCCTGAGAAGCCTTTTGATGTTTTTTTTATGGGTGATAATTACTGCCACGGCCACTATGGCTGAGAAGACTATCAGCCATACTGACGGAGTCCGGAAGAGAGTAACGAGAAGGAGGGGGAACATTGCCACGGCAGTCATGGAGCCCAGTGAGACATAACCGCTTGCCAGCAGCACCAGCAGAAAAATCCCGGCACATGTCAGCGTGAGCAAGGGGTGAAGGGCCAGTAGCACACCGAAAGTAGTGGCAACACCCTTACCTCCCCGGAAGCCTGCAAAGAGAGGAAAGACATGACCGAGTATGGCAGCAAGCCCACAGACTATCTGAAGTATCATCAGGGTCTCGGATCCTTCCGGGGCAGCATTGAGGAACCTCGGCAGCATGGCTGCCAGCCAGCCCTTGAAGAGGTCAAATATTAGAACGGGTATCCCGGTCTTCCAGCCGAGGACCCTCACTGTATTTGTGGCACCGGCGTTGCCGCTGCCATGCTCCCTGACATCAATGCCGTGAAACAGCCTTCCGGCCCAGACTGCACTGGGTATGGAGCCTGCCAGGTATGCCAGCACTATTGCTAAGATTGCTGAAGTGATGATCATAGATTAACTACCAGGGTTTTGGTCCCGAAGATATCAGCTTTGCTGTCTCGGGATTTGATGTAAACTTGCTGAAGTTCTTAACGAACTTCTCCGCCAGTTCCCTGGCAGCTTTGAGCCATGCATCATGTTCGGGCCACTTTTTCCCCGGATCAAGAAGATCGTCGGGCACCGCCGGAACATGAGCGGGGATGCTCAGGTTAAAGACCGGAATGGTTTTAAAGGGTACATCATTGATTGTCTTGTTCAGTATGGCGTCAATGATCCTGCGCGTTGAGGGCAGGTCTATGCGCTTTCCTGTTCCGTAGGGACCGCCCATCCATCCGGTGTTGACAAGCCAGGCATCAGCATTGTGTGCTTTCATCTTGCGGGTAAGCTCATGTGCATAAATGATCGGGTCAAGCAACAGGAAAGCAGCCCCGAAGCATGCGGAGAATGATGGGACAGGCTCCTTGATGCCCCGTTCCGTTCCTGCCACCTTGGCGGTATAGCCGCTGAGGAAGTAATACTGTGTCTGCTCTTCCGTCAGCCTGGCCACAGGGGGCAATACCCCGAAGGCGTCAGCGGTCAGAAAGATGACAGTGGTGGCATGCCCTCCCTTTGACACCGGTTTTACTATGTTGTCAATATGATAAATAGGGTAGGAGACCCTCGTGTTTTCTGTTTTCGCCGCACTGCTGAAGTCTATCTCTCCCTTTTCATCTACCACCACGTTCTCAAGCAGCGCATCACGCCTGATGGCCCGGTAAATGTCCGGCTCATTCTCCTTGCTGAGATTGATGGTCTTGGCATAACATCCTCCCTCGAAGTTGAAGATGCCCTCATCATCCCAGCCATGCTCATCGTCGCCTATCAACGCCCTTTCAGGATCGGTTGAAAGGGTAGTCTTACCAGTGCCGGACAGGCCGAAGAATATTGCCACATCACCCTTCTTCCCAACGTTGGCTGAACAGTGCATGGCTGCTATACCCTTCAGTGGCAGATAATAGTTCATCACCGAGAAGATACCCTTCTTCATCTCACCGCCATACCACGAGCCTCCCACAAGCATCATTCTCTCGGTGAGATTGAAGAGGACAAAATTCTCAGAATTTAAGCCAAACCTCTGGTATTCAGGATTAACAGCCTTGGAGGCCATCAGTACCACAAAATCGGGACTGAAATCCTTCAGCTCCTCTTCCGCAGGGCGAATGAACATGTTCTTTACGAAATGCGCCTGCCAGGCCACCTCCACAATGAAACGCACACACAGCCTGGTATCATGGTTGGCACCACTGTAACAATCCATGACATAAAGCTTCTTTCCTGAGAGCTGTTCCTGCGCAATAGCTTTACAGTGTTCCCAGGCCTCCGTGGTCAGTGCCTTGTTGTCAGAGACAGGGGACTCCTCCGATTTCCACCATACAGTGCTTTCCGTGGTATGGTCCCTGACAATGTACTTGTCCTTTGGCGAGCGCCCGGTGAAGACCCCGGTGTCCACAGCCACCGCACCTGTAGTGGTAAGAACTCCCTTCTCAAAACCTGTCAGCCCGGGAGATAACTCATCCTCATAAAGACTTTCATATGAGGGATTATACACAATTTGCCGGACATTGGTTATTCCGTACTGCCTGAGGATCTCTTCTGACATAGTGGTTTACGCTTATTTGATGTCCATCAAAGTTAATAATATAAAGCAATCAAACACCCTGATAAAAATCAATGACCTTTTCACTGGAAAATTGTGCTCCGATAACTTGCGAATAGTTATCTTTAGACTGCAATACGATAAGAAATGAGAACAGTTTGTATCTTTTTTATTCTGCTCCTCACAGCAGAGGCTTTGCCTCAGACCATGAGGGTCAGGAGCGTAAAACGGGTCACTCCCGAGAACAAAGAATCATACCTTCTGACGGGTGTTGTCCCCGGATCAGGTCATCTGCTGGTGGCCGGAGAGGGATACAATGGCCTGTCTATACTGGAAATCCGAAGAGGAAGGCTGACAGTGATAACCAATGAACCAGGCTCCGGGTATGAGCCCTCCACAACAGCCGATGGCAAAAAGGTCTTTTACCGAAGTGATGCCATGAGTGAAAACAGGAAGCTCTCCTCAGTATGGTGTTATGATATCGCCACCGGCGAAAAAGAGCTGATGATTGACAAGGGGAGAGGAGTTGTACCGCCTGCCGTGGCAGGCAATACCGTTCTTCTGAAAACGGATAACGAAATGCGGGTTGAGCAGAAGGGCGTCAGCCTGAAGTCGGGAAACGAAGAAACCTTTGTGGTGATAGAGGAGATGATGCCGGTACTGTATCGCGGTGATAAGAGAAGGGAGATCATGCCCAACGGCAACGGGTTCTATATATGGGCATCACTCTCCCCTGACGGGACGATGATCCTCTATAATTACCAGGGGCGAGGCAGCTACATATGTGACACCAATGGCACAATACTCCATGAACTGGGAAGGATGAACGCCCCTAAGTGGTTTAATGACGGGCTGGTGATAGGGATGGACGATAAGGATGACGGGCACAGGATCACCTCCTCGGACCTGGTATATTATTCCCTGGATGAGAAAAAGAGAACCGTGTTGACAAATACACCCGACAGGTCAGAGATGTTTCCCTTCGCATCAGGCAACAGGAGGATCGCCTACTGTACTGAAAAAGGGGAGATCTACATTATGAAAGTGCGGGTAAGATGAAACGCTTCAGGACTGTTTTTGTGACGGCAGTGATGATGTTACTGCCTGCACTTCTGAATGGTCAGACATCTGACTTCAGCGGAATAAAGATATTTGTCAATCCCGGCCACGGAGGTCATGACAGCGATGACAGGCATATGATAGCAACCGACTTCTGGGAGTCGGAAGGGAATCTTACAAAAGGCCTCTTCCTGAGAGACCTGCTTGAAGCCCGCAATGCCACAGTCTACATGTCACGCACTACCAATTACACGGAAGATGACCTCCCGCTGTCTTCTATTGCCGCAATGGCCAACACCGCCAACGCAGACTTCTTCCTCTCAATCCACAGTAACGGCTTTGACGGCACACGCAACCAGCCCCTGACACTATTCAGGGGATATGACAATTCACCCGTCTACCCGGCAGCAAAATCATTTGCCCATATACTGTGGGATAAGCTCTATGAGAAGAGTAATTGCTGGACGCACTCATTTGAATGGGTCAAGGGCGACTGGACCTTTTACCCTGAATGGGGAACAGAAGTGGGACTAGGTGTTCTCAGAACCCTCAATTTGCCAGGGGTCCTTTCCGAAGGATCTTACCATGATTACATTCCTGAAGGATGGAGGCTGCGTAACGAAAATCATCTCCATCATGAGGCGTGGGCAATGCTCAGGGCACTGCAGCAACATTTCGATGTTGTCGTTGAGCCGTCAGGAATCATCGCCGGAACGGTTAGAGACGAGCTTACCGCTCCGCCATACTATTTCGGTGCTGGTACAAGGGATCAGCATATTCCGATAAATGGCGTAACAGTTACCCTCATGCCGCTGAACAGGACTATCATTACTGATAACCTGAACAACGGATTCTTTATGTTTGACTCACTTCCCCCCGGCAATTATGAGGTCATTGTCAGCGGGATGGACGATTTCTATAATGACACTCTTTCTGCTACAGTAACTGCCGGAAAGACAACCCTGACCGATTTTCTTCCCTCCTTTGACACTGCCAGGGTGCCTCTGGTGGTCCAGCATCTGCCGGTAACCAGTGACAGTCTGCCATTCAACCAGTCGTTCACATTCACATTCAACATCCCGATGGACAGGGAAGCCGTAGAGTCAGCACTCATATTTGAGCCGGCAGCTGACGTGACATATGACTGGGATGAAAAAGGCAGGATACTTACAGTCAGCCCGCAAACGGGCTTTGCCTCCAAAACGCCCTATCTCATCAGGCTGACCACCGATGCAACCTCGTTATGGGATGTAAATCTTCAGGAGGAGTATCAGGTCAGCTTTGTCACAAAGTCGCGGCCGAAACTGGTAATTGAACAGGTATGGCCCGCCGGCAATGCTGCAGGCATCACCCTCTATCCCAGGATTACGGTACGGTTTGACGCACCGCTTGACCATGAATCAGCGTCCGACGGCATCAGGCTGCTCGACAGCCAGTCAGTTCCCCTCAGCAAACAGCGTGAGCTCTTTACCTCAGATGACGGCAAGGGCAGCTACAGCTTTGAACTCACGGCCCCCCTGCAGGTCAACAGCAGTTACCGAATTGAGATAGATGCATCGGTAAAGGACGTGGTGGGAGTCACTGTGGGAGAGGCAGTAAATGCCACCTTCACCACGCGGACGAAGGCTTATCAGACCGGTTACGTGGTGGAGACATTCGATAATATCGGTGCTTTTTGGGATCCGGAAGCCAGCGGCAGTACCACCGGCACTGATAATCCCATGACCACCTTCACAGCCTCAAATACAATCTATAAGACAAATCCCCCGGCCGGCCGGCTCAATTATCTCTTTACCGGCAGTGGAGGAGGTGTGTGCCGTGTTTTTGACACAAGCAAACCACTCATAGGCAGCAGTACCAGCCTTCTGTTCGCCATGTGGGTCTACGGCGATCTCAGTAACAACTATCTTGAGTACTGGTTCTACTCGCCAGGATCGGTTAACCAGATTGTTTCTGCAGCAACAATTGACTGGGCCGGATGGGATCTGATAGCCATTCCCTTCAGTAGCATAGGCGGCAGCGGCGACTGGCAGTATCACAGCCTTGTGGTGGTGCAGGACCCAAACGGCCTGCGATCAGGCACCATGTATTTTGATGATGCCATGGTCATCTCGCCTACCGGTGTGGAAGTGCAGGAATATGATGACCTGGAGCTGGCGCTCTACCCCAACCCGGTAACGGATGAGGGCAGGATCACTTTTTTTCTGCAATCGGGCAGCGAGGTTGATATTGACCTTTTCCGCTCCGACGGAACCCTGACGGCGAACCTCTTCACCGGTACCATGGAGGCTGGTGCTCATACAATACCCTGGTATCCGTCACCTGCCATCACCCCGGGTGCCTATACCCTGCGCCTGAGCTTCCGTGAGGGTGTGTCGGGTGCATGGAAGCATTCGGTGCGGCGGTGGGTGGTCTTGAGGTAAAATCAGCTTTTACAATTCTTTACCCTCTACGAGGGTTATATGTGATTTCCTGTACATTCTACAACTCTTTATCCCCTACGGGGATTTTCCACTGCATGCAGTATTCCGCACTGACTGCCGACTGAAGACTGCACTATTGTCTGGTGCCTGAAAAAAGGAGGCTCGCGATGCGGCCTCCTTTTTTCAGATCTGTTGATCAGATTATTTCCTCGATGCCCTTATGGCTGACTGTGCTGCTGCCAGCCTTGCTATGGGCACCCTGAAGGGTGAGCAGCTGACATAGGTGAGTCCGTTCCTGAAACAGAACTCAACCGATGCCGGGTCACCACCCTGCTCGCCACATATACCTATCTTAAGGTTCGGGCGGGTTGCACGGCCCTTCTCACATGCCAAAGTAATCAGCTGTCCTACGCCGTCCTGATCAATAGTCTGGAACGGGTCGGCTGCAAGCATCTTCTTGTCGAGATAGTCATGCAGAAATCCTCCAATGTCATCACGGCTGAAGCCGAAGGTCATCTGTGTAAGGTCATTGGTGCCGAATGAGAAGAACTCCGCGGTTTTGGCCATACGGTCTGCCAGCAGTGTGGCACGCGGTATCTCAATCATTGTTCCGTACTTATGATCTATCTTGCCCAGGTTGAATTTCTTCAATACTTCAGCATAAACCCTGTCGAAGATCTTCTTGGTGACGTCCAGTTCGGAAACATCGCATGTGACGGGCACCATCAGTTCGGGCATCGGGTTCTTGCCTTCGTTAAGCAGTTCGGCTGCAGCTTCGAACATAGCCCTTATCTGCATCTCGGATACTTCAGGATAGGTGATGCCGAGACGTACGCCCCGGTGGCCCATCATCGGATTCGACTCATGGAGGGCCTCGCCTCTTTTGGTTACGGCATCAACTGATATACCCAGCGCGTTTGCCAGTTCAGCCTGCTTGTCTGCTCCCTGCGGAACGAACTCGTGCAGCGGCGGATCAAGCAGACGAAAGGTCACCGGCAGTCCGTCCATAGCCGCAAGGGTGCCTTTCATATCCTTCTTGACGAAGGGGAAGAGCTCGTTGACTGCCTGTCTGCGTTCCCGCTCATTCTCACTGAGGATCATCTTACGGAGGATGAAGAGAGGCTGTTCTGACCCCTTGCCATAGAACATATGCTCTGTACGGAAGAGGCCAATGCCCTCAGCCCCGAAATCACGTGCCATACGTGCATCTTCCGGGTTGTCACAGTTGGTGCGTACACCCATGGTGCGGTTCTTGTCTACCAGCTTCATGAAGGTCTGGAACCTCGGGTTTTCAGTGGCATCCATCAGCTTCAGTGAACCGGTATAGACATTACCTTTTGTTCCGTTAAGAGTGATGATATCACCTTCCCTGAGAACCAGGTCTGATCCTGCAACTTTTGCCTTCCTGCCTGCCACGTCAACGTGGAGACCGCCGGCACCCACTATGCAGCACTTGCCCCAGCCACGTGCCACGAGGGCAGCGTGTGAGGTCATGCCGCCACGGGCTGTGAGGATACCCTCGGCAGCGCGCATGCCTTCAACATCCTCAGGATTGGTCTCCTCACGGACGAGGATCACCTTCTCACCTTTACGGTTCCATGCAACAGCATCCTCGGCTGTGAAGACGATCTTACCCACTGCGGCGCCGGGTCCGGCGGGGAGACCCTTTACAAGAGGGGTAACTCTCTTTTCTGCTTCCGGATCAGTGATAGGGTGGAGGAGCTCGTCAAGCTGTGACGGATCAACACGCATGACTGCCATCTGCTCATCTATCAGGCCCTCCTGGAGCATGTCCATAGCCATGTTCAGGGCTGCAGTGCCGGTACGTTTGCCGGCGCGGCATTGCAGCATGTATAGCTTGCCTTCCTGGATGGTAAACTCAATATCAAGCATGTCATGGAATGAATGTTCCAGTATGTTCCTGATATCTACAAGCTCCTTGTAAGTGCCTGGCATCGACTCCTGCATGCTGTGCAGGTGCATGTTCTGTTCGTTCTTTGTGTCATCATTGAGAGGATTCGGAGTCCGGATGCCGGCCACAACGTCTTCTCCCTGTGCATTGACGAGCCACTCTCCATAGAACAGGTTATCACCTGTTGCCGGATTACGGGTGAAGGCAACACCGGTAGCCGATGTATCACCCATGTTGCCGAATACCATGGCCTGGACGTTGACAGCTGTACCCCACTCGTCAGGAATTCCTTCTATGCGGCGGTATGATACTGCCTTCTTGCCGTTCCAGCTCTTGAACACAGCCTTGATGCCTCCCTCCAGCTGCTCGCGTGCATCATCGGGAAACTCTTTGCCAAGTGACTGTTTGATCATCTCCTTGAACTCCTCAGCCAGCTGCTTCATTTCGTCGGCAGTGAGCTCAGTGTCTGACTTGTATCCTTTGCTCTGCTTGAACTCTTCAAGCATCTCGTCAAGCTGCTTGCGGATTCCCTTGCCGTCAGCAGGCTCTATACCTTCAGCCTTCTCCATAACCACATCGGCATACATCATAATCAGACGGCGGTATGAATCCCACACAAAACGGGGATTACCCGTCTTTTTGATAAGACCGGGGATGGTCGCTGAGCAGAGACCAATGTTGAGAACAGTATCCATCATTCCCGGCATTGAACTGCGGGCACCCGACCGGCACGAGACGAGCAGAGCATTCTCACTGTCGCCGTACTTGAGACCCATGGCCTCTTCAGTCTTCGTCATTGCTTCCCATACCTCAGGCATGAGTTCAGCCGGCAACTGATGGTTGTTTTCATAATACTCTGTACATACTTCCGTGGTGATTGTGAAACCGGCAGGAACCGGAAGACCAAGGAGGCACATCTCGGCCAAATTGGCTCCCTTGCCGCCCAGCAGATTCTTCATATCTGCCCTGCCCTCGGCTGTCTTGTTACCGAAGGAATAAACGCGCTTAACTTTTGACATATTCGATCTGATTATTGATTAAAAATCTCTGTTTTTTTGAACCGCAAAGGTAATAAAAAGGAGCATATTATGAAATACCCCTTTCTCCGTTTACTTTTTGTCTGTTTTCAGTCAGGTAATGTCATCAGTCAGTACCGCTCCTCTTTCTGTCACGTTTGCTTCGGGCCCTGGGATGGTACATCAATACCGTGTCCCTGAGATAACTCCTGTCAATATGGGTGTATATCTCCGTGGTTGTAATTGATTCGTGACCCAGCATCTCCTGCACTGCCCGCAGGTCAGCACCACCCTCCACAAGGTGTGTGGCGAAGGAGTGACGGAGAGTATGCGGGCTGATTGTCTTTTCTATCCCGGCTGCGGCAGCGGCTTCCCTGACGATGTTGAACACCATTACCCTGGTCAGTCGTTTCCCCCGGCGGTTAAGAAAGAGAATATTCTGATCTGTTATCACCGTCATCACTGCCCTGTAAGCCAGGTAATTATCTATCTCCTTCAGCGTGACTGACCCTATAGGCACCAGACGCTGTTTATCGCCCTTGCCGGTTACGCTTACAAAGCCCTCCTTGCGGTGGATGTCTGTCAGGCGCATGTTCACCAGCTCTGATACCCTCAGCCCGCATCCGTACATGGTCTCAATGATGGCTCTGTTACGGTGCCCCTGATCTGTTCCAGGGTCAATGGATGACACCATCCTGTCAATCTCTTCCACTGAGAGCACCTCGGGAAGGTGCAGGCCGGCCATGGGTGCTTCCAGAAGAGCTGAAGGATCATCGGTTATAAGATTCTCGGCCAGCATATACTGACAGAAGGATCTTATCCCTGAGATGAGCCTTGCCTGTGTTCGCACTGCAATGTCCTGTCCGGCAACATAGGTAACGAAGTCACTCAGATCACGATAGCTGAGCGAGGAAGGAGGAGTACCTTCCCTGTGCACGGTAATATAATCCCTGAGCCTCCGTACATCATTCAGGTAAGCCGCCACACTGTTGGCAGAGAGAGATCTCTCAATCCTGAGATATCTCCCGAATCCCCTGATGGTATCACTCCATGTTGTTGTCATCTTATCCTCTTGCCGGCTTTAAAGTTATATCTTATTAAGGTCTGAAATCCGCTCGTTTCTTTATTTTTGTACTCACAGCAAAAACAACGGCAGCCAGTTCACGGTATGAAACCAATATGTCTTTGCAACACAGGCAAAATTAGCAATAGTTAACTGAACAGGAGTGTTTCACCTGAACCGGAAAACCAAATTGGTTGCACATGAAGATAGAGATAATCAATGGACCTAACCTTAACCTTCTGGGGAAAAGGGAACCGGAAATATACGGCAGAGAAGGATTTGAGGCAGTGATAAGCATGCTCCGCTCACGCTGTCCGCAGGTGACATTTACTTTATCACAATCCAATATTGAGGGTGAGCTCGTAGATATGGTTCAGGCAGCAGGAGCTCATGCTGACGGTGTGATCATCAACCCCGGCGGATACACTCACACCTCCGTGGCACTGGCTGATGCAGTAGCTGCAATCAGCATACCCGTTATTGAGGTCCATATCTCAAACCTTCTTTCAAGGGAGGAATTTCGTCACACCAGCCTGACAGGGCGCTATTGTCATGGCACAATAATGGGTCTGGGAACCGATGGTTACAGGCTGGCAGCAGAAGCATTGATTGAATTATTGAAATAATCCGGGAGATAATGGTAAAGAGCTTACTGAAGAAAAGAACGAAGATAGTTGCAACAATCTCAGACAAGAACTGTGACACTCCTTTCCTGCGCAAACTATATGAAGCAGGAATGGACGTGGTAAGAATAAATTCGGCACATCTCAATCCTGATGGCGTCAGAAAGATCGTCGCCAATGTCCGAAACGTTTCAGACACTATTGCCATTCTTATAGATACCAAGGGTCCGGAGATAAGGACCACAGTCTGTGATGAACCGGTTAATTTTATCAGGGGCGAAACTGTAAGGGTGGAAGGTAATCCTGACGCGAAGACAACGCATGAGATAATCAATGTCAACTATTCCGATATTGCGAGGTACGTCCCCAAAGGGGCAATCATCCTGATTGATGATGGTGAGCTGGAGATAAAGATTACCGGCAGGCATGGGAAGAGCCTTACCGGCAAGATAGAAAATGATGGTGTCCTCGGCTCACGCAAGACAGTAAATATTCCACAGGTAAGGATCAACCTCCCCTCCGTAAGTGAGCGCGATCTTGCTTTTATTGATCTGGCAATAGAACTCGATATTGAGTTTATTGCCCATTCGTTTGTGAGATCAAGGGAGGATGTCCTTGCTGTTCAGAGGCTCCTTGACAGGCGGTCAAGTGATATTAAGATCATAGCCAAGATTGAGAACCAGCAGGGGGTTGACAACATGGAGGAGATAATGGACTACTCCTACGGAATTATGGTTGCACGGGGTGACCTGGCCATTGAGGTTCCCTTTGAACGTATCCCGGGGATACAGCGAAAAATCATTGACAGGTGCATTGAGAAACGCAAGCCGGTTATTGTGGCCACACAGATGCTTCATTCAATGATAGATGATCCGAGGCCCACCAGGGCAGAGGTGAGTGATGTGGCCAATGCTGTATACAGTCAGACCGATGCCCTCATGCTCAGCGGCGAGACGGCAATGGGAAGGTATCCTGTGGAGGCTGTGAAGACCATGGCCAGGATAGCTGCAGAAGTGGAACAGGAAAAGGAACAGTATATTGAGATGCCGGCAGGTTCACTCAGCGGACCCGTATCGGCCTACCTGGCAAAGGTGGCAGTGAAAACTTCTATCAGGATCAGGGCAAGAGCCATACTTGCTGATACAGTCAACGGCACATCAATAAAAAATATGGCTGCCTTCAGGGGTATAAACCCGGTCATCGCACATTGCTACTCGCAAAGTACCATGCGCGAACTGGCACTCTCCTACGGGGTCATACCCGTCTTCGTGGAAAAGAAGATGTCAGCTGACGAATTCATTCATACTGCCATAAGAGAGCTGCTGACCAGGCATACCCTGAGAAAAAACGATATCGTGGTGGTCCTCGCCGGAAACTTCTCCAGGGGGACTGGTTTCTCATTCATTGAGGTGGGAACAATAGATTATCTGCGTGAACGGTCAGGAATAACCGAGGTTGACCTGATGGCTTGATTTTTGATGCATCAATGAGAACTCCGGCATGAAGACACTTTTGCTTTCCATATTGATTCTTATGCATCCCGTTCACGTCTCACTGACAGGTATTGAATACGATGCAACGAACAGGGTATGGTCAGTATTTGTTAAGGTCTGGAGTGATGACCTCGAGGCTGACATGAAACTGGGCAGATACGGAGGCAAGGAGATAACAGGCAGCCCGGAAGAGAGTTTTTTTCAATATATTTCAGACAGGTTGATGATAATGGAGGATGGAGTGCCGGTGAAGATGAAACTGCTTGCCGCTGAGGTGGACGGACTGGAACGCCGCTTCACACTCACCGCCACCGGGAACAAAGAGATAGGTAGCGTGACAGTGCTTAACCGGATCATGACCAGGCTCTATGAAGACCAGGCAAACATGATGCTTATCAGCCTCGGAGAGCATGAAGAGGGATACCGGTTCACAGTAACTGATACCATCAGGAGCTATAAAGTGAAATGAAATGAATGAGATGAGAAGACGAATTATTTGTGTGGCTGCACTGTTGCTGGCTATGACCTCCCTCCTGACAGCAACGCATAACCGTGCCGGGGAGATAACATACAAACAGATATCAGATCTTACCTTTGAGGTCACGGTAACCACATTCACCTATACCCTCAGCCAGGCTGACAGACCGTCACTTGACGTGGAGTGGGGTGACAACTCCATCACCAACGTGGCAAGAATATCAGAGACCTTCCTGCCGAATGACTATAAAAAAAATGTCTACGTGGCCCAGCATACCTATCCCGGCCCTAGTGTATACAGGATAGTGGTGCAGGACCCTAACCGCAACCTTGGGGTGGAGAATATACCTAACTCGGTAAATGTCGTTTTCTCAATTTCTACGATCCTTATTGTCAATACCGCGATCGGACGCAACAGCACGCCTGTGCTGCTCAATCCGCCCTATGACAAGGCAGCTCTCGGGCAGATCTTCATACATAATCCTGCCGCCTTTGACCCTGACGGTGACAGCCTCTCGTATGAGCTTACTGTATGTACCAAGGAGGATGGCAAACCAATACTTAACTATACCCTCCCTCCGGCATCACGGGCTTTTTATGTTGATTCAATCACGGGTGACCTTGTGTGGGATGCCCCTACTGCCCTGGGTATCTTCAATGTAGCCATGGAGATACAGGAGTGGCGCGCCGGCATCAAGATAGGTGTCGTTGTACGGGATATGCAGATTGAGGTTTACGAGACTGACAATAACCCGCCGGTAACATCACCGCTGCCAGATCTCTGCGTGGAGGCCGGTGAGACCGTATCGCTTGATATCACAGCCACCGATACCGACCTGGACTCAGTGACCCTGCTTGCCACCTCCGGTATTTTTACAGCAACGGATTGTCCCGCCACGTTCACCACACTTTCATCAAGCCCGGGCATAACCAGGGCAAGGCTCAGCTGGGTGCCCTGCCATAGCTCGGTACGCCATCAGCCATATGACATCGTCATTAAGGCAGAGGACTCCAATGACGACCTTCAGCTTGTAGACATAGACAACATGAGCATCAAGGTCCTCGGACCTTCTCCGGTCCTCCTCTCAGCTGTTCCCATGGGCAAGTTCGTGCAGCTCGGCTGGGCTGCCTACAATACTGACCAGATTGCAGGATTCAGCATCTACCGTCATGAAGGTGCATCATCACTGGTTGCCGACACATGCTATGACGGCATTCCGCCGGGTGCGGGATTTGTCAAGGTAGGGTATGCCGAAGGTTATAGTGCAATAACCTTCACTGATACTGACAATGGCAATGGCCTCAGCGCGGGTACTGAGTATGCCTACCGGATAGTGGCTGTCTATCCCAACGGGACAGAGAGCAAACCCTCCAATGAGATTGTGACCTCACTCATCTCCGGTATACCGCTGATAACCAACGTTTCTGTCCGTAATACTCACCCCGTCAACGGCTCTCTCACGCTGGCATGGCAGAAACCCGGACAGCTTGATACTATCCCGGCCAACGGACCCTATGAGTATCTGATCTACCGCGCAAGGGGCGTGGCAGGAACTGACTGGGAACTGATCCACACTCTCCCTACGGCAGATCTCAATGACACAGTCTACGTAGATACCCTGATAAATACCTTTGATACAGGTTGGATATACAGGGTTGAACTGTATAATAACGCAACCGGCAACAGATTTATGATAGGTGATCCGGGTATAGCCTCATCACTCTTCCTTACTGCCATGCCCGGTGACAGGAAAATGCGTTTTACTCTGGCCAGGAATGTGCCCTGGATCAACACCAACTATGATTTTTACCGCCTTGAGGGCGAGAACTGGCAACTGGCTGGGAGTACCAACCAGCTGGAATTTACTGATCCGGACCTCGAGAATGGAACGGAATATTGTTATTATGTGGTCTCCACCGGAGGATACCAGGGCGATGGCACTCCCAAGAACCTGGTCAATCTATCGCAGCGTACCTGTGCCGTGCCGGTAGACAACGAGCCTCCCTGTATCCCGGCGCTGACAGTCTATTCGCAGTGTGACAGCATGTACAACATGGTGCGCTGGACGATAGCAGATCCGCTCTGTTTTGAGGATGTTGCAGGCTATAATCTCTATTACAAGCAGACAACCGAGGAGGATCTTGCACTGCTGATCTCCTTCGATGACAGGGATATAGTTAAGTACATACACTCACTGCCAGACTATGTGGCCGGATGTTATGCCATCTCCGCCTTTGACGCACTGGGCAATGAGAGTTCCCTCTCACCCATGATCTGCGTTGACTCGTGTAACTTCTACGAGATACCTAACGTATTCACCCCGAACGGTGACGGTGTCAATGACTGGCTCCTGGCAAAGACCTCGGCACTGGTTGAACAGGTGGAGTTCAGACTGTTCAACAGATCCGGAGTACTTGTCTTCAGCACAACCGAGCCAAGACTTAACTGGGATGGAACCTACAAGGGTAAGGTGGTTCCTCCGGGTGTATATTATTACGACTGTGAGGTGTTCGAGCGGAGACTGAGCGGGCTGGAGCAGTTCCACCTGAGCGGCTTCATACATGTCATTACTGAAAAGGGCGCAGGACCCGGGGTAATTGAGGGAAAAAAATGAAAGCAATGAAAAAAATATTCTTCTGCGTGGTCATTATGTTGACTGCACAGATAATCTCAGGACAGCACTACTATGACACCCTGCTCAGGGCAGTTATACTTGCAGAAAGGGATGAGGCTGGGCAGGCTGCCAACCTGCTTGGTGATCTGAGGGAGATAGACACTGATGCCTCTCTGTTGGCCTTGAGGGGAGATATATACCTCAAAGCCGGCATGACAGGTGCAGCCAGGAGTGATTTCATGAAGGCTGAGAACCTGAGCCAGGGAGCAGGCCTGCATGGTCTGGCCCGATGTGCTGCCGCAGGCGGAGATGTGAAAACTGCCGTCAGCCTGCTCGAGTCACACCTTAAGTCTTCCAGTCGTAAACCTGAGCCTGAGATACTGCTTGATGAGATCTTCGGAAAGATATCGGCAACTCCCGAATGGAGATCGTTGTGGAAAAAAGACTGGTACAGGATTGATGAGAGAAAGAGCTGGGAGATAGATCATTACCTTAAGGCAGGCAGGTCAGACCAGGCTGCTGCAGCTTATGCTGAACTCTCCGCTCTCTACCCGGGGATGCCTGTCACTGAGTACTGCAATGCCCGGATACTGATGGATCAGGAAAGATATGGTGAAGCATCAGCCATCCTGGCTGATCTTGCTTCAGCGGATGATGCTTCTCCTGAATGGATCATGGCCCTTGCTGCTGCCCGGGAAGGGGAGGGCAACCACTATGCCGCGGCTGCCCAGTATGACAGGCTGATCAGATCCCATTATCCTGACCCTGATCTGCTGCTGATGAGATCACGCATGCTGCTCAGATCAGGTGACCGTGAGGCGGCCAAAAGAGAGATGCAGAGATACTACTCCATTGATCCTGACAATACGGAGGCACTGGGGCTTATTGGAAAGACATACGCTGAAGAGGGAGCAATATACGAGGCTCTTCCATACCTGAATGAGAATGTTGAAAAACATCCGGGCGAACCGTCAGCATTCAGCCTGCGTGGTGATGCCTGGCTGGCTGCACGCACATGGGACAGGGCCGCGGAGGATTATGCTATGAGCCTTGACCTTGACCCGGAAAACGGGCAGGTGAACCTTAGCCTGGGTATTGCACTTATCAATGACGGCAGGAGCGACGATGCCTGCTATTATCTGCGCAGGGCGCGAAGCCTTGGCATCAGGGAGGCTAACGGGTACCTCGCGCAACATTGTCTGAAATGAGGGTTGATTGAAACCCGCTGACCCTATCTTATATTCTTGGAGATCCTGTCATACAGGTCCTTGGGTTTGAAAGGCTTAAGCACATAGTCATTGATCGCCAGATTCTCAATCTTGTCATGCGCTTCTGACATGACAGCAGCAGTGAGGGCCACTATCGGTATCTGGTTGATCTTTTTGTCTGATGAGCTCCTTATAACCCTCGTTGCTTCAATGCCATCCATAACCGGCATATGGAGATCCATAAGTATCAGGTCAAATTCCTGCTTTTTTATCTCCTCCAATGCCAGGGCGCCATTCTCAACATGGGTGACTATTACGCCCCAGCTCTCAAGAAATTTGTTAGCCACGAAGAAGTTGATCTTGTTGTCCTCAGCTACGAGAATCCTCTTTCCGGCAAGCCCTTTCATGCTGTCGGACACGGCAGCCTGATCAGGCGATTTGGTCTCTGCAGCAGGTACAATGTATTCAATGGCGAAAGTGAATGTCGCACCCCTGTCAGGCTCACTCTCTACATTGATGGTTCCTCCCTGAAGATCAACCAGTCTCTTGCAGATAGCCAGTCCCAGTCCTGTTCCGCCATATTTCCTGGTTGTGTCGGACGATGCCTGTGCATAGCTTTCGAAGATTTCCTCCTGCTTTTCAGGCGCTATACCTATCCCGGTATCCGCTACGACAAACGCAATCTCGGCTTTGCTTTCCTGGCGCTCCTTCACTGAAGCCTTCAGTGTGATCCCGCCCCGGGAGGTGAATTTCATGGCATTGGAGAGAAGATTGGAAAGAATCTGGTTGAGCCTGATAGGGTCACCAATAAGTGTCACAGGCAGATCAGGACTCTTCTCCAGGGCAAAGTAGATACCCTTTTCCAAAGCTCTGTGGCTGTATGATCTCTTGATGTCCTCAAGCATGCTGGTCAGGTCGAACTCTGTTTTTTCGAAGACGATCTTGCCGGCTTCCATCTTGTTATAGTCAAGTATGTCATTGACCAGCGTGAGGAGATGATTGGCTGAAAAACGGAGGGTATTGATATAATCCATCTGATCCTCCCTGGGGTTGGCCTGGTGGAGGAGATTGGTAATGCCAATCACCTCATTGAGAGGTGTACGGATCTCATGGCTCATTGTTGACATGAACTGCTGTTTGGAAAAAGCTGCCTCCTCGGCTCTCTTGCGTGCCGAGATCAGATTGTCAAGCATGCGGCGTCTCTGGAGCGTCAATACAATCTGGTTGGCAATGAACTCAAAGACTTGCAGGTCATCATTGTTAAAGGCATCAATCGTCTTATAGTCCTGCAGGCAGATGGCCCCGATAACCTCGTCATCCATCCTGAGAGGCACTCCCATCCAAATCTTGCAGGGGGAGCCTACAAGGCTGATGGCCCCTGTCTTTTCAATCTGCAGGATGTCATTCTCATCGAGCAGCACGGATTTGTTATTTCTGATGACCCATCCTGTCAGGGTGTTTCTTGCAGCCGTCTCCTGAAAATGGTCACGCTCATCCGCAAAGAACGGGAATGTCAGGGTGTCCTTTTCCCGGTTGTAGAGGGCAATGAAAAAGTTGTTGACATTCCAGAGCTTTCCTATCTCCTTCACAATTGTAGGATAGATATCGAAGATGTCACTGTCCTGCAGTGCAACAGTAGATATGTTATACTGTATCTCCTGCATCAGCCTGCTCTTTATCTCCCTTGAGATATCACGGTATATGCCCAGAAAAGCTATGGTTTTTTCGTTAGAGATGACAGAAGAGGCTATCAGTGAAACGTTTATCCTGTTTCCCTGCTTGTCTTTCCTGATGGTCTCCAGGTAGCCGGTACCGTTAGCGAGCGCAACCTCATCTATCTTCACCGCCTCATCGCGAAGCTCATCAGGTACTACCATATCATCAATCATCCTGTTCATTGCCTCATCGGCATCATAGCCGAAGAGTTCGGTGAACCCGCGGTTGATTCGAATTACGCGTCCGTCAAAGTCAGTAAGGACAATGGCCTCGGGAGCGGCGTCAATCAGGTGTTCCAGCAGTGCCTTCTCATTTGACAGCTTCTGCTCATATTCCTTGTGCTTGCTGACATCGGTAAGAACACACCTGTAGCCCGTCACCCTGTCACGGATGATTATCGGCCCGGCATGGAACAGAACCGAGACATTTCTTTGAAGCTTATTTATCAAAACATATTCATCAAAGGTAATCTGCCCTGATCTGGTCAGTCCTGACAGTTCCCTCATCAGTCTGTCAAGATCCTCCGGCAGAAACAGGTCCGACAGTATCACCCCCCTGGCCAGATCATTATTATCAAACCCCAGGGTCATCATCCCCTGGGTGTTCATGAAGGTGACATGTCCCTGCGTGTCTATCTCCATGATCATCTCCGGCAGGAGCTCGGCAAAGGTTTCAAAGACAATCCCCTGTTTGAGTATCTCGCTCTCCCTTTCCTTCTGGGCTTTCCCGGCCTCCCAGGTAACCAGTATGTCACCCGTTGAAAGCAGCAGCCCTATGTAGTAACCGGTCTCGTCAGTTCCGTCGGGGGAGACGGGGATCTTGTATGGACGGCGACTGGACTCAAGGTTCTCCAGCAGACTGATAAAGGCTTCGTTCCCGGCCATTGGAGTCTCCATGATCTCCTTTCCCAGCATCTCCTTCCGCTCAAGCTGCTCTACATCCTCAGCCCTGTAGTTGAAATCTATTATGAAGTGCCTGTTTTCTGCTTCGCGCCTCAGGATAATGGCATAGCTGCTCATTGAATCGAATATCTCCCTGAGGATCTTTTCTGATTCAGCCCTGGCATAACCTCCGTTGAGTGCGCTTATGTCATTGTAGTATGTTATCAGATAGATGTCTTCACCAAAGAAAAATGTACGGGCACTGAAGAGAAAAGCTCGTTCCTCCCCGGAACGCATCCGCAGATTGATCTCAAGATCACTCACCTTCTTGAGCCTCGAGAGTAGCCGGTGGTACTTGCGGCTCTGTATAAGGTCAACATAAAGCTGTATGTCTTCGGAGGTTTTTCCGATGATATCTTCCCTGGCGTACCCGGTGGTCTCAAGGAAAGCCTGGTTAACCTCTATGTATTTCTGTGTCTCGAGGTTACTCAGTGTTATCAGCTGGTTGGTGGTGTTGAAGGCCAGCTCAGGAATGTCTGCAAGATGCTTGAGCGCAGCCAGATAAGCCGGTGATTCTTCCGGGTCATTGACTCTCTCTTTTCTCTTTTCCATCTGAGTGCTTGTGTTGTACATTGAATGCGGGGAATAACGGTGTGGCGTTTATCTTCTGATGTATGTAAGAAATATAACGCATATCCCCGTCAACTTATTTTCCCGTCATGTCCAGCATACCAGGTGCACCATTGTTTCAGCCCGCAGTCCTGACACCCGGGCTTGCGCGCGGTGCAGACATATCTGCCATGAAGCAGCAGCCAGTGATGAGCCTTTGCCCTTATCTCCGGCGCGATCTCACGCGTTAGCCTGAGCTCCACAGCCAGTGGTGTTGCAGCCCCGGGAGTGAGCCCCAGACGCCGTGCCACCCTGAAAACATGGGTGTCAACGGCTATAACCGGACTGTTCCATACTACTGAAGCAATCACATTGGCGGTCTTCCTGCCTACTCCGGGCAGCTGTGTCAGCTCTTCCCTCTCTGACGGGACATGACCGTTGAAGCGGTTTACTACCATCTCTGCCATCCCTTTAAGGTGCCTTGCCTTACTGTTGGGATAAGAGCAGCTCTTTATCAGTTCAAAAATCTCCTCCTGTGTGGCACCAGCCATTGACAGGGGGTCAGGAAAATGCGCAAACAGGGCAGGAGTGATCATGTTGACCCGCTTGTCAGTGCACTGAGCCGAAAGGATCACCGCCACTATCAGCTGGAAAGGATCATTGTGCCTCAGCTCTGTCTCAGCGACAGGCATGTTCGCAGCAAACCAGTCCAGCACATACCTGTACCTGTCACTTATTTTCACGCTCCCGTCAAGGTTTCAGGTGTTGAATGTAGTGTTTTTTTTAATTTTTTTTTGCGAAACATTCACAATGTGAATAAAATCATGGTAAGTGACGATTCTGTTTGCTATTTTTCGCCTTGATGAAGCGGATCAAGATCAATACTGCAGGCGAAAAGTCAATTATCTTAATGGGTGGTACCGTGGATGATATCCGCGAAAGACTTCCTGCAAAAGGCCTGTTTATAATCACTGACACAAATGTTGGCAGGATTTACGATGATATTTTTCCGCCGGGAGAGGTGCTGGAGATTGAAGCGGGTGAGAAGAGCAAGACACCGGAAGTGGTGAGTGATCTATGCAGAAGGATGCTTGATGCCGGAGCTGACCGTTCTTCATTTGTGCTGGGCTTTGGAGGAGGGTTGGTCTGTGACATTGCCGGCCTGACAGCCTCACTGTTCATGAGAGGGGTAAGGCATGCGTTCGTGTCAACCAGCCTGCTCTCCCAGATAGATGCCAGCATCGGCGGAAAGAATGGTGTGAACCTCGGAGAGTACAAGAATATTATAGGAACCATCCGGCAGCCGGAATTCGTGCTGTGTGACCATAATATGCTGGCTACACTTCCCGAAGAAGAATTCCTGTCAGGAATGGGAGAGATGTACAAGCATGCAGCCATCCGGGACCGAAACCTGTTCTTTGACCTCTCAGCAGCCGCCGATCAGCTTGCAGGCCGTGATCCCCGGATTCTGGGTGACCTCATCCTCAGATCAGTAAAGATCAAGGCTGCAATAGTCAGACGTGATCCCATGGAGAATGGCATCAGAAGGATACTGAATTTTGGTCATACATTCGGTCATGTTTTAGAGACCCATTACGGCATACCTCACGGAGTGGCTGTTGCCCGGGGAATGGTAATTGCCGCAGAATTGTCCGTCTGGACAGGGGAGATGCCTCATGCCGAATACAGGCTCCTCAGTGTGGAACTGGAGAAGGCAGGACTGTTTCTGAAACAGGAATTGCCGCCCAATGTGATCGTCCGGATTGCCAGGGATAAAAAGAGCGAGGCAGGTTCAGTGAATGCTGTGCTGCTGAGGGCTGTAGGAAACGCAACTGTCCGCCGGCTCTCCATAACCGAACTGCAGGCATTTATAAATTATTACAACGAAAAAAGATATAATAGTCAGTCAACATAACAAATAGATGAATACAATAGGAACAATATTCAGGGTATCAATATTCGGAGAGTCACATGGTCCGTTTGTGGGAGTGGTAATAGACGGCTGCCCGGCAGGTCTGCCCTATTGGAAGGAGGAGCTAATGGCCGACCTTTCAAGACGGAAGGGATTATTGCCGGGTACCACCGCACGCAGGGAGAGTGATGAGCCCGAGGTGATCAGCGGTGTACTGAATGACCAAACAACAGGAGCCCCGCTGGTTCTTTGTACACGTAACCATGATTTCCGACCGGGAGACTATGAGCAGTTCACCAGCATACCGCGCCCGGGGCATGCAGATTTCACGGCAGGATTCAAGTATAAAGGATTCAGTGACATGAGAGGCGGTGGACATTTCTCCGGCCGCCTGACCTGGGGTATCGTGGCTGCCGGGTACTTCGCACGCCAGGTGCTGTCACCGGCATTAATAACAGCCAGCCTGGTGGAGGCGGGAGGCGAAACTGATACTGCTGCTGCCATCGCCAGGGCAATGGAGACAAATGATACTGTGGGAGGAGTGGTTGAGTGCATCGTTAAGAATGTCCCAAAAGGCCTCGGAGAACCGGCATTCATGTCCGTAGAGGCAACACTGGGAATGATTGCCTTCGGAATACCGGCTGTTAACGGAGTGGAGTTCGGAGCAGGATTTGCTTCCTCGCGTAGCTATGGCTCAATGCATAATGACCCCTTCGTTGACGCCAGGGGCAAGACTTCAACCAATAACGCTGGCGGCATCAACGGCGGAATAACCAACGGCAATGATCTTATCATGCGAGTCTCTGTTAAGCCTGCTGCCAGCACGGGCGTACCACAGAAAACATTTGACACGGCTACGGGTGAGATGACTGAGCTGGAGATTACCGGCAGACATGATACTTGCATCGCAAGGCGAATACCGGTCATCCTCGAATCAGCGGTGGCAATAGGCCTGGCAGACCTGATGATGATGGACAGGGGAATAAACGGAATAAGAGAGAGATAGCCCTTATTTTTTTGCAGAAGGAACGGTACTCAGACAGTCAGCACAAGAATCCTGGCAGTCTGCTTCGTGACCCTGAACCGGTCATCAATCCTGTAACCCATAACCCACATCACCTCACCCGCGGAAAGGAGCAGCAGTACCTTCTCCTTTTCCGTAACGGGCACTTTAAGGTCAATCAAAAAGTCGCTTATCTTCTTCATCTTCTTCATCCCCAGTGGTCTGAACCTGTCTCCCGGCTCCCAGGGCCTCACTGTTACAGGAAAGTTCACCAGGCCAAGATCAATCGATGCGATAAGATGAGAAGCGGGCAGTGATTCACCTGTCGGCTCCTCTATACGCAGATCACTGAAGAGCCCGGATATGCGCATCTCATCAATGGAGCTGAAACGGTACTCTGGCAGCTCCTCCACACTCCTTGAGGTGATGATGATCTTACCCCTGTCATTCAGCAGCCTGTGAGAGGAGGTGCAGAGATACTTTCCGGTATCTGAATGCAACAGGGCTATCATCTCTGTCGTCTGTCTGGAAGAGAGCCCGTACTGCCTGAACAACTCAAAGATGTGCGGCTCAGCAGGGGTAAGTTCCGTCAGACTGCCTATTTCCGCTTCGGCTCCCTCATCACTTGGCTTGAAAAGTTCCATGCTCAACTGTGAAATGTACTTGTCCACAATCTCTGAGGATGACGCAAGGTGATGCATGGTATCAGTAATGGCATCGAGCACACCCGGATTCACCCTCTCCATCATGGGAATGACCGTGTGCCTTATCCTGTTCCGGGTATATTTCAGCTGACTGTTCGAACTGTCTTCACGGTACATGATTTTCTGTTCGTCGGCATAGGCCGTGATCTCAGCTCTTGTGGCAAACAGGAGCGGCCTGATCACGCCCCCGGCGTTCTGTTTCATGCCGGTGAGCCCGTTAAGCCCTGTCCCCCTCATCAGGTTAATCAGAAAGGTTTCAACGTTGTCATTAAGATTGTGCGCCACTGACACCGAATCAAATCCCTCACTTTTGAGCAGTGAAGCGAACCATTCGTAGCGAAGCTCCCTGGCAGCCATCTGCACCGATATCTTGCGCGAGGCAGCATGGCCCATGGTGTCAAATTTCTTGTGATAGAAGGGAATGTTGTTGTCAGCTGCCCAGGAGGCTACCATCTCTTCATCGCCATCAGACTCATCACCCCTGAGTGAGAAGTTACAGTGCGCTACCGAATGATCTGTTCCTGAATGCCTGAAGAGCCAGGCCATAACCATAGAATCCACACCACCGCTTACCGCCAGCAGAATCCTGCTGCCCTTACAGAACAGCCTTTCCTGCCTTGAGTATTCGAGGAACCTGCCTAACATGCCGCTTTGCTTTATACAAATATAAACAACGTAACTGTAACTGACCCGTTGCCACTGCAAAAGTGTGAAACCCTTCAGACTCGTTCATCAATAAGGCTTAAATTGACGGAAAAGGCCCCTGTCAGATAAAAGGAGTCACACCCGGAGGGGAAGGCTCAAAACGTGGAGGTTTGAGCCTCACCAGGCTATTGGCAGTGATCCATGAATGATCCGAGAAGGGGGGTGAGTTGGGATACCACGCAAGCCTTATCTGAAGAGTATTTATGACAAGCTGATCATTCCTTATCCTGACACCTGCTCCCAACGCCGGCACTGTATAGTACCCTCCGTCCATGAATCCCTCCCTGACCAGTAATCCGGCATCCGCAAAGGCAAACAGCGCAAACCTGAATCCGGCAACAGGCCTGTGAAGGAACAGGACAGGCTCAACAGAGACAATAAGCCTCGTGCCACCGCTTACAGAATCGTTACGGAAACCCCTGATAAAGTCATTGTTGTTGAAGTACAGACACTCATCCGTGAAACGATTGAATCCTCTTGTATAAGAAAGGTTCACAAAGGTGCGCATCTTTGATCTCCCTGTGACCACAAGCGGAGTGAAATACCTTAGGCTGGCCTGTATCATGCCCTGCTCTGTATTACCCTGAGAGTAGAAGGAAGAGAGCCCCGCTCCGGCATAGAAATAACCAAACCGGGTGAAAATGTTGCCGTATGATACCCTTGCACCTGCATACGTGCGCCATTTGAACTCATTCTTTTCCCTGCCACCAAATAACTCAACCATATAACCATAGGGAATATCCTCGGTACGTCCGTAACTGTATATGAGCGAGGTGTTTATGAATCTCTGCGAGGATATTGCGAGGCTTGCGGTGCCTATCTGATAGTTCTGGAGCTGATAATATGACAGGTCATTGATTTCAGGCCTGGCGAATACATTGTTGTGAATATACCTTGCTGAGACGATAAGCCTGGTAACACTGTTCCTGTCAACCATGAACGACCTTGCACCCCAGTAATCCTGCCTCAGGAATCTGAGAGGAGCGGGAACGGCCATGGTGTCAAGGTCCTCATTGGTGGAGGTGAGCATCAGTGACGCAGACCAGGCATACCTGGTTGTGGAGGTGACAAATTCACGACTGAATACTCCTCCCATTCGTAATGACCCGAGTCCGTCTGTGTATTCCAGCTCCAGGTCTGAAAATGACCGGGCAATGTTCCTGACAGAATACTTGATCCCTATACCCGGTGCGGAGTACTCACTGAAATCGTAGGGAGAGAAGATCTCCATTTCATGACCCAGACCCGCAAAGTTCTTCGTGTAAAGCCTGACCATGCCACTTTGGATATCATCCACCCTGGCATTCAAGCCATAGGGGTAGTTCTCACGGACCACTACCGCTATGTCAACCACATTACTGTCTATGGGAATAACTGTGATTGTTGCATCATTAATAAACGGGAGCTCTCTGATAAGACGCTCATTATCAGATAATTCAAGAGAGGAGATAGTGTCTCCTTCCCGGAAGAGCAGGTGTTGTGTCAGAACATACCGCCGGGTCTTGGTATATGTGGAGTTCAGGAATCTTTCCATCCCGGTGGGACTGTAATCGAGAGGACTGTCCATGTTCGCGCCGAAGGCGTTGAGCCTGATAATTTCCCTGTTGCGTATGATCCGCCCCTCATATGGCTCATAGGACGCAGTGCTTGTCATTTTCTCCCTTGCTGTGCCGGGTGGGGGAGGCGAAACAACGATCATGTCATAGATCATCCTGGTCAGTTTTCTTTTTTCAGCCCTTACTTTCAGCGAATCATAGAAAGCTCCGGAGATGGTGTCAGGAGGATGTGTCTCCTGTGCCCGGGTACGAAGTCCCGGGAGCATCAGAAGGAGGGCTGAAAGAAAACAAAAAACCGTTAGATGGCTGTTATTTGCGCATGGCTTCACTGTGCCTTTGAATTGTCATCCAGAACGTCATCAGAGTTGAACTGGAATCCGAGCCTTTTGCCCGTGATCAGCCTTGAGTGCTGTATCTTCGATTCTGCCTGCCCGACGGAAGCGATCTTGACAGTGTCATAGGGCGGAACCAGGAGATCGAATTCAAGCGAGTAGTTAATTGCGGTATAGACTATCTTTCGGAGTGACTCCTGGCTGAAGGCTTCGTTTCCGTAGTTTGTGAAGAGCATCCCCATCTGCCTCTTGCCTTCAACGAAGTACTGGTTCTCGTGGTTGATGAAGATCCTGGCAATAAGGTAGCCAAGGTCATCAAGTCTGGAATACTTAAAGGAGTCTGCAAGGAAGTTGTAGATGTTTATTATGCCGCTGTATGCGTTAAACTTGTTCTTTTGTATATATGCGGTCTTCCAGGCAGGGTGCTCACGGTCAAACTGGAAAATGTTTGAGTGCATACTGAAGAGAAGCATGTCAGCTGCAACTCTCAGCTGGGCATCGAAATTGCTTCTGTCAGTATATTCCATCCGTATCCTGGTGTCAATACCGGTCAGACTGCTATTAACATCGCGGGCCATGTTTTTCAGGATATCCTTTACCATCATGAATGCAACAGCAGTATTGTCAAAGGCTTTTTGCTTCAGTACTGACTTGCCCTTGAGGGTGTCAACAATCATCCCCTTTTTCTGGGTAATCTCATCCGCCATATTTGTTCAATTACTCAATCGTCTAAAGATACGGATTTATTAATTATTTAAGTTTCGCAAGTGATTTTAGGCCGCTTGCTTGAGTTC
>CAZVLJ010000024.1:0-34445 GCA_964627825.1 uncultured Rikenella sp.
AAGAGTTTGAATTACCTCAGATAAATAGTGATGAGATACTGGCAAAGGTTGTCACTGACAGCCTCTGCCTGTCGAGTTACAAGGCTGCCAGCCAGGGTGCTGGTCATAAGAGGGTACCTGTAGATGTCGCGGAAAACCCGGTCATCATCGGGCACGAGTTTGCGGGAGAGATCATTGAGGTGGGAGCAAACTGGCAGGGCAGGTTCAGCCCGGGACAAAAGTTTGCCATTCAGCCGGCGATATATTACAAAGATGGTCCGGTAGGGATACTGAGTGCCCCGGGATATTCATACAAATACATTGGAGGAGATGCCACCTTTGTCATCATTCCTAAGGATATTTTGGTAAAGGATTGCCTGCTGCCGTATGATGGTCCGGGGTACTATCCGGCATCACTCGCAGAACCGCTGAGCTGCGTTATAGGAGCAATGCATGCATGTTATCACACTTCCCCGGGTTCCTATCTCCACAGGATGGATATAGTCAGCGGAGGTAAGATGGCCATCTTAGCCGGGGCAGGCCCGATGGGCCTAGCAATGATCAATTATGTGATAAACCGTGAGGACCGCAGGCCTTCCCTTTGCGTGGTCACTGACATTGACCAGGAACGGCTCGACAGGGCTGCCCGTATATTCACTTCAGAGGAGGCCGCTAAGAAAGGGCTAACGCTGAAATATGTAAACACTTCAGGGATGGAAAACCCGGCCGGGTCACTCAGAGAAATATCCGGAGAAGGTTTTGACGATGTATTTGTACTTGCCCCTGTAGCTGCAGTTATTGAGATGGGAGACTCATTGCTGGCTTTCGACGGATGTCTCAATTTTTTTGCAGGGCCGTCTGATCCGGAGCTGAAAGCAATAATGAATTTCTATAATGTGCATTACGCATATACACATGTTGTGGCAACATCAGGCGGGAATAACGATGACATGGCAGAGGCGCTTGATATCTTAAGCAAAGGTCTTGATCCGGCGGGACTTATCACACATATCGGCGGATTGAATGCTGTTGCTGAGACAACACTAAACCTGCCGAAAATACCCAGTGGTAAAAAGCTTATATACACGCACATTGACATGCCGCTGACTCCTCTTTCTGATTTTGAGAAGCTGAGCATGGCGAACCCTTTGTTTGCGGAACTTGACAGGCTGGTTAAAGCAAACAGGGGGTTGTGGAATGTAGAGGCTGAAAATCTTATTTTGTCACGGCAAGGTAGTTTTTGAACTCTTTACTGAGGATATAAATAAGCTAATCGATGCTTACATTGTATCCTTCTTCCCTTATTGACGTCACAAACTCGCTGTGGTTTCTGTTGGAGCGGTAGTCAGGTTCACGACGCAGATGCCGGATATAAACTTCAAACAGGCCGGGCTCCTCGCTGACATTCAGAACGGCGTGATAGATGAGCCTGTTGTGAATGCTTCGCATTGAAGATCCCAGTATCTTTTTGTTGCCGATTGTAATGTCGGAAATGCCTTTTGAGCCTAGTCCGGCAATTCCCTTGATTCCCAGACATTCAATGACCAGTCCGTCAACAGTGCAGAAGAACTCCCTGAATGGTACAGGCATGGGGAATGATTTTGCCACAGTAAAGGCTATGGTTGAGGGGGTAAGCATAACTGCCTCGCCCCCGGAGGGTCTTTTGGTTACAGGCATCCTATCCCTGATCACGTTTTCTGTAAAATGCGATCCCTCAGGTTTGTTTGACATGCCAAGAACCAGATAATATCTGTCAGGCTGCCATACAAGATAACCGTCAGAGCTTTCTGTAAAGAGAACCCGGTCAGGCAGATTATATTCAACAACATCTAATGGCATCTTATTTAAAATGTACCGGTACTTTGTAAGTCATCATCAGGAACGGATATTAACAGGCATAACTCCGCATATGATTTTTGTTTTCTCTTTAAATAATCCACTAAAATAGTATAATCTGCAACAATGTAAAATTGGCTATTGGGTCAACTGCCAAAAGATAAAATCATGCCTTTCGCACTTGCGCTTACAAATCATGAATTTCATAAGTATTATGAGTTTGTAACTGCCATTTTATATAACACTTAAATCATTTTGTTAATTGACGTACTATATAATAACGGTTACATTTGTCGTAAAATGCTGAACATTTATACGGCCTTTTATTAGTGCACTATGATAATTAATAGACCTTCTATTAGAGATAAAGAGGGAATCACGTATGAGATTTCCTTACAACAGTATTTAAGTTGTAACATACATATTTTAACCTATGAAAAACAACAGCCTGATCAGAACAGCGTTTAATTGTTTTCTTGTGAACAGCATCATAGTTACAATCCTCTTGGTTTGCGGAACGATGCATGTTTACGGTAATGACATTAAAACGGCACAAGCTCAACAGCAACGTTCAGTAAGCGGGACTATTACCGATGAAAGTGGCAATCCATTACCTGGGGTTACTGTTTATATAAAAGGAACAACTATAGGTGTCGTAACGGATAACACCGGTAATTATTCCCTTCGTGACGTTCCCCAAAATGCCACACTGGTTTTCTCTTTTATAGGAATGAAAAAGTTAGAGATTCAATCCGGAAATGAGGGAATAGTCGATGCTGTATTGTTGGAAGACATTGTAGGATTGGAAGAGGTTGTTGTTGTTGGTTATGGTGTACAGAAGAGAGTGAATTTAACAGGTAGTGTCACTGCGATAAAGTCTGAAGAACTAACAAAAGTGACCGTCCCTCTTCTAGCGCAAGGTCTTATGGGTAAATCTCCGGGATTATTTATAAAAAATAAGGGAGGTGAGCCGGGAGATTTAAGTTCTATATCGTACAACATCAGAGGGTTTGGAACACCGTTAATAATTATTGATGGTATGCCGGCGACCAGTACGGTATTGAATCAACTTGACCCTAATGATATTGAAAGTTTCAGTGTTTTAAAAGACGCAGCAGCATCAGCTATTTATGGAGCGAGAGCCGGGAATGGTGTAATTCTGGTAACAACAAAAAGAGGTAGTTCAGGTCTTGATATTACTCTCAGTAGTAATAATAGTCTTCAGTTCTTCACCGCTTACCCGCAATTTGTCAACTCATATCAGATGGCGGCCATGGAAAATGTGGCTAATATGAATATGGGTCTTCCGGCTAAGTGGACTGATGAACAATTACAGAAATTCAAGGAAGGGAATGACCCTGAATATCCAAATACAAACTGGTGGGATGAAACCTTAAGAAAGTATGCTCCTCAAATGCAACAAAATATTAGCATTCAGGGGGGTAAAGACGGAGTGAAGTACTTTGTCTCGGGGAATTATTTCTATCAGGAAGCTTTGGCCAGGTCCAACGATACCAGGCTGAACAGGTACAATGTACGATCTAACATTGATGTGAACTTAACGAAGAGACTTACTCTCGGGCTCAATCTGAATGCCTCTTTAAGAGATTATAAATCACCAGCGAGTTATATGGAACGCAACTATGATAGTGTTGATCCAAGCGTCGGATATGGTGTTTATATTTTTAGGGCACTAGCTTACTGGCCTGCCAGTTATCCTGACCCCACAAAGCCGGTGTATCGTAGTCCAGTTGCTTTTTCATCAGCGGATTTTACAGGTTATATACAAGAGAAATTCACTGCTAATGATATTAAGGTAGCACTTTCATATGACCTGCCTTTAGGATTTAAAACAAAAGCCATCTTTCAATATTATCAATCCAATTTAAGATATAAGCAGGTCAAAAGAAGAAACCCTTATTATAATTATGATTATGCCACAGATACTTATACCATTGGCGGGTACTCTGCATCGGATAATTTTGTGTATGAAAAATACACTGAAGGCAATAATCTCAATAGCCAGTTTTTTCTAAACTGGGATAGACAAATAAAGGACCACAACCTGAGCGCTGTAGCGGTATTTGAATATTTGTCAAATGAATCAGACTGGTTTAGTGCTCAAAGATTCGATTATGCTTTTAAGGGCATAGACTACCTGTTTGCCGGACCTGATTTGAATAAAACAAATGATGGTAGCGCCTCATTTGGTGGAAGAATAGGGTTTGTTTCAAGAGTGAATTATAACTATAAAGGTAAGTATCTGCTTGAAGCTAATGGCAGGTATGATGCGTCGGCTCTTTTCCCAAAGAAAACCAGATGGGGATTTTTTCCATCTGTTTCATTAGGATGGCGGATTTCAGAAGAAAGGTTTATCAAAGAAGCGTTACCGTTTATTGACAACTTAAAAATAAGAGCATCGTGGGGGCAACTTGGCTACGATAATACAAGCACATATCAGTGGCTGGAGACATACTCAGTTAGTCCTGCACCATATATATTTGATAGTTCATCACATAACCTAAATTCCGGTATTTATCCTGACGCTATTCCCAATCCATTAATAACCTGGGAAAAAATGACTTCAAAAAATGTAGGAATTGATTTCAATTTATGGAATTCAAAGCTGGAAGGTTCTTTAGATTATTTCTACCGGTTACGCAGCGATGTCTTAGGCACAAGGTCTGCTTCGTTACCCAATATAGTAGGGGCTTCAATGCCAAGGGTTAATTATGCTAAATATGATAACAGAGGTATAGAGTTTAGTCTGCAGCATAAAAATACTATTGGGTCAGTTTACTATACCATAGGTGGAAATATTGCATATAACAGGGAAAAGTGTGTATATATTGATCAGAACGAATTTGCCACATCAGAAGCATATCGTACCGGTAACAAAGTTGGTGAATGGACAGACAGATGGTGGGGAAGATTATCCGATGGGTTATTTCAGTCTCAGGAAGAAATCGATAACTGGGCAGTTCAGGATCAAAAGGGTAATTCTACCATTCGACCCGGAGATGTGAAGTTAGTTGATTACAATCAGGATGGAGTCGTTAATAGCGCTGACGACGTAGTCATTGGTAGGGGAAATTTTCCTAAAATAATGTATGGTATTGAAATGAATGTATCATATATGGGTATTGGTATCTCAGCGTTATGGCAGGGAGCCGGGCTTTTTGATATTAATCTTAGAGCCGCTTCTGATTTGTCAGTTCCTTTTTATTATGGAAACACCCCCTTGTTGCATATGTGGGACGACTCTTATACACCGGAGAACCCCTGGATGCCTTCCAACACTACGAACGCAAAATGGCCTATTTATGGTAATACATCATGGGGAACCCGTCCCAGTTATGTGTTTTCAGATTTCTGGCTCATAAGAGGTGATTATCTGAGATTAAAAACTCTTGAATTAAGTTATACTCTAAATCAGAATACCCTTAGTCGTCTGCGACTTAAAGGGTTCAAGATTTATCTGTCAGGATACAATCTTCTCACATTTAGTGAGCTCAGGTTTCTTGATCCGGAAGCAGATGATGATGTTTATACGATGGGAGTCTACTATCCTCCTACAGGTACGTATAATATGGGATTTGTTGTCAACTTTTAAATGAATATTCGATCATGAAAAAAATATATATACTTTTCATCGCTATTCTTTATCTGTCAGCTGCCACCTCATGTGAAGATGTGCTGAACAGAACTCCTGTAGATACTTTTTCTGCTGATGATGTTTTTAACGATGAGGCGCTTACAGCAGCGTATCTGGTTTACTTATATCAACAGTTGCCATTACTTGATTTTCAACGACAAGTGCCTAATTATTCCGATGAGGTGACCTTCAACACAACGAATACGAATCCTGTAACTCAAGGTACAGTAAGCAGGAGTAGCGAAGTATTGTCTTTATGGAACTACAGTTATATCCGGAAACTGAATTCTTTTATAGAACAAATCAGGTTGTCACCTTTTTCTGAAGATATAAAAAGACAATATGAAGGTGAGGCACGATTTTTAAGAGCGTTTGTTTATTTCGAAATGCAAAAGAGATATGGAGGAGTTCCTTTGGTTGATATAGTTATTGATCCCTATAATCCTATTGACAAGAAGTACACTGTTCGTAGCAGTGAAGAAACAATTGCCGGGTTTATAGATAATGAATTAGCACAAATTTCCGGATTCTTATCGGCTGAACCTCTTCCAAAGGGAAGAATTAATAAGTGGACTATATTGGCTTTACATGCCCGTTCCGCATTGTGGTCAGCGTCCATCGCCAAGTATGGAACAGTTCAATTAGATGGTTTGGTAGGGATCCCCTCAGACCGGGCAAATGAGTTTTATTCAAAAGCAGTTGTATATGCTGATTCAGTAATAAAATCAGGCATGTATGCCCTATATTATTCTGTGCCGGAGGATAAATCAGAGAATTACAGGAAAATATTCATGGATGAAGGTAACAGTGAAGTAATTTTTGAAAGGATATACGATGGACTGAATATTGGGCACAACTGGGACGGGAATGTGGCACCTTATTGTTTTGGTACTAATCTTACCTCTTATAGTCCTACACTTGAATTTGTCTTAAGCTATGAAAATATTGATGGTTCTGCAGATTCACCATTATTCGGTGCAGAACATCTTTATACAAATGCCAGAGAGCCATTTGCAAATAAGGATCCTAGATTATTTGCAACGGTTTTTTTTGAAGGAGATACATGGAGGACCTATACTGTTCGTACATATGAAGGCATTGATACCAGTTCATCAGTTCCTGATGTCAGTAAAATAGTCAGTAATCCGTCTTTTACTTATAAAGGTATGGGTTCAGTTGGGATTGATTCAAGAATGTATTTGTATGATGACAAAAGCCCGAATGCCGGATTTTTATTAAAAAAATATCTGGATGATTCGGATGACAAGATTACGGTTGGGATGAGCAAAACCAACTGGATTGAGTTTCGCCTGGCTGAAGTGTATTTAATAAAAGCTGAGGCACTATTCGAACTTGAAGACTATCACAATGCTGCTGAAGCGCTAAATGCTACGCGGGAACGAGCGGGGATCAGTCTTGTTGATGCAACTACCATAACATTAGAAAAAGTTCGAAACGAAAGAAAAGTAGAATTGGCTTTCGAAAATTCCAGATACTGGGATCTTAGAAGATGGCGCACGGCAGAATCAGTCTTAAACTTTAGGTTCAGAGGATTAAGAATCATCTATCATTATGCTTCAGAAAAATATTATTTCCTTCCTATTGATTGTGAAACATTTTCAAGGGTCTTCAGGCCGCAACAATACTATAATCCTATTACAACAAGCAGGTTAAATAATAACCCGGATTTGATAGAAAATCCCTTGTACTAACATCCTTAACTATAACGAACATGAAGAGAATAAATAAGTTTAAAGGTCTTAATCTGTGGTGCATGCTTTTTCTAACGCTTGGTAGTTGTGAGACGGAGGTGACTGATTTTGGTTTTGATGGTAACATTTCCGGAATGTTAAAAGAAGCATCAGGTAAAATTGTTCCTGGCGATTTATCTTCAAATAATCTTGTGGTTAATGTTCTGGCTGAAGGAGATAAGCTTAATCTTATCATTAGGGTAAATGGTGATGGAATTTTTAAAAATTCCAAACTTACACCCGTAAATCATAAAATATGGATAAGTGGCCCGGTTTTCCCTATTGATACAATTTATACAGATCTGGCCTCAGGTGCGAAAAGCTTTAATCAGGAACTTGTAGTAGTCCCTTTTTTAAGCATTGAGACTCCGGTTGTTATCGGGACTCCAACTTCCTCCTCAGTAGAGGTTAAGTTTAATATAGTGGGCAACGAAGGTAAACAGGCAGCAAGACGAGAGGTTTATTGCAGTACTGTTAAATTTCCCACAACTAGTACCGGATCAGGTGTCGGGTATCATACCGTTAAGAAAACCCTGATAAGTAATAACGGAATAGCTTCAATCACAGGTCTTACCGCCGGTACAAAGTATTACTTACGTCTTGGAGCACAGGCTACCGGAACTACATACTGGAATTACAGCGAACAAATAATAATTAATACCTCAGAATGAGTTTGTCAGGCAGATGCCATCTTGTGAAAAAGCCCCATTTGGTGCCTGACTTATTAGAACATTCCCATCTTCAAATAATCTAAAGGATGCGATTCATGTCATATAATGCCCGTCGGTTATTGGTTGCAGTTTTATTTCTATCATTTGCATTACTATCGGTATCATGCAGGACAGGAAGTTATAAAGGCTTAAGAAAAATTGTAAACCACAGTTTTGACAGATTAGAGGTCCGGCAGTTTGAGGAACCGGAATCATTTTATTGGCCTGCATTTTTTTGGACATGGAAGGATACTGTCACTAAAGAAGTAATTACGGAACAGCTGACAGATATGGCCAGGAATGGCGCCCGCAGTGTATGTCTTCATCCGGTGCCTAAAGCGTTTAGACCTCCACAAAATCGCATGGAACCGGACTATATGACACCGGAGTACCTTGATCTGTGGAGTTTTGCAACGGAAGAATGCCGGAGGTTAGGTATGAAGAAATACCTGTACGACGAAGGGGGGTGGCCATCAGGTTCTTGTCTGGGGCGTGTAGTTGAACAAAATCCGACTCTTATCAATCAGAAACTCTCCAGGCAAGTTTTTACACCGGAAGTTGATAGTTCTTATAGTATACCAGGTGATTGTTTATCAGCTTTTCTGTATCAGGGAGACACGCTGGTCAGGCCTTTGAGCCCCGGTGAGAGTGGCATCATGTCTGCAGCCGATGGGCGAATATTAATATTTAGTGTTATAACAGGAGACACCCGTTGGTATGTTCCGTATCCTGATTTGCTTAATCCTGAGTCGATCTCAGAGTTTTTAAGGCTAACGCATGAAGAATACAAAAAGGTATCGGGTGATCATTTTGGGAAGACGATACATATAACCTTTACTGATGAGGTAGAGGTTCCTTTTCCAGGCTGGACTAATGACATTGTTGATGAATTTAAATCTAAGTACGGATATGATATTCTGAATGAGTTGCCTTCAATTTTTGAGGGTGATAGTGAGCATGACAGGAGAGTACGAATAGATTATTATGACTGGTGGTCACAAAGACACGCTGATGTATATTATGGACAGATACAGGAGTGGTGTCATGAAAATAATCTTCTATCTGGGGGTCATTTACTGGGGGATAAGGCCACCGACCTTCCCCGTAAATATTCGGGACATCCTTTACGTGTATTAAGAAGGATGGATGTACCGGGTGTTGATGCTATAAGGCGTGAGATTTTTCCCGGGAGCAAGAATCATCATTATCCCAAGTATGCATCAACAGTATCACATCAGTCAGGGATGCCCTGGGCACTTACTGAATCATTTGCAGTTTATGGCAGCGGGCTGACTCCGGCCCAGATGAAATGGATATCAGATTATCAATATGTCAGGGGTATTAATCTGTTGGTGATGAGTAATTATCCCGTATCAAAAAAGGACTGGTTTTTAGCGTCAACAAGTAGACCTATGTTTGGTCCGGGTGATCCTCTTTGGCAGCACATGTACACTTATCATAGTTATACTGCCAGGCTGGGGTACCTGTTAAGTCTTGGTAGTCCGGTCATAAAAACAGCCTTGTACTATCCGATAAGAGATATATGGGCAGGAGGATCTGACCTGGCATCGGTTTGTTCCGCCCATGATGATTTGGCGAGAATATTGCTTGAGAATCAATGTGATTTTGATTTGATAGATGATGATGTTCTGGAGAGCAATATTACAGATATTGTTAACGGGCAGTTGGTTGTAGGTCTGATGAGATACGATGTGGTTTGTGTATCTCGTAACCGATACATGTCAGAAGGTTCAATCTCAAAATTGCAGCGATTTACTGGAGCAGGAGGAAAGGTATTATGGGTGGATGACTCTTATGACATACAAAGGCCAAAGGGAATAACAAAAACTACCATTTCTGATTTGCCATCTCTATTAACGCCGGTTATTGCATTAAAGACTCCGAGCTCTGATATACGGGTGTGCAAAAGGGAACTTACTGATGGAGCTCTTTACTTTGTAACGAACGAAGACACATGTTCGATTTCCTGTACGTTGCAGTTTAGAGAGACTCAGCAGATTGTACAGCTTGATCCGGAGAGTGGTAAATGTTGGAAACCTTCACGGGCTGTAAGGACATCAAATGGATGGGAAGTACCGGTTGATTTTGCGTTTGCAGGATCTGGTGTTTTCATTTTCACTGATGATGTGTTGCCTTGTGTCCCGGAACCACAGTCACCCGGTAAGTTTGTTCAGGCTATATCAAGTGGTTGGACTTGCCGCAAGGTAAATGAATATGTAATAGGGGAACATGAGATCAAGGTACAGGATCATACATCAGAGCAATCAATAGCTATTACACTTGGAGATTGGAGTGAGGTTATTGGGAAAGAATACTCAGGAGATGTTGAGTACCAGGTTAGTTTCACTTGTACCGGTTCAGAAGCGAAGAGTGCAAATGTACTTGACTTAGGGGATGTCAGATATGTCTGCCAGGTTTGGATAAACGGAGAGTCATTGGGGAAGAGGTTATGGGGCCCCTATTCGTATGATGTAAAAGGGAAGCTTAAGGAAGGTACAAACGATCTCAGGGTTGTTGTGACAAACACGTTTGCTAATCAGAATACATATACAAAGATATTTAGTTCCTACAATAATTACGAAAAAGAATCATTTCCCAGTGGACTTTTCGGACCTGTAAATATTTATTAGTGAGATATATTAAATACCAAGGTATTAAACAATGCTAAAAAGAGAATAATTACAGATTACAAGGATTAATCAAATAGACTCAAATATATGTTAACTCAATCCCAACGATTTTTTATAACAATCACATTTCTATCATTTGCATTACTATCGGTATCATGCAGGACAGGAAGTTATAAAGGCTTAAGAAAAATTGTAAACCACAGTTTTGACAGATTAGAGGTCCGGCAGTTTGAGGAACCGGAATCATTTTATTGGCCTGCATTTTTTTGGACATGGAAGGATACTGTCACTAAAGAAGTAATTACGGAACAGCTGACAGATATGGCCAGGAATGGCGCCCGCAGTGTATGTCTTCATCCGGTGCCTAAAGCGTTTAGACCTCCACAAAATCGCATGGAACCGGACTATATGACACCGGAGTACCTTGATCTGTGGAGTTTTGCAACGGAAGAATGCCGGAGGTTAGGTATGAAGAAATACCTGTACGACGAAGGGGGGTGGCCATCAGGTTCTTGTCTGGGGCGTGTAGTTGAACAAAATCCGACTCTTATCAATCAGAAACTCTCCAGGCAAGTTTTTACACCGGAAGTTGATAGTTCTTATAGTATACCAGGTGATTGTTTATCAGCTTTTCTGTATCAGGGAGACACGCTGGTCAGGCCTTTGAGCCCCGGTGAGAGTGGCATCATGTCTGCAGCCGATGGGCGAATATTAATATTTAGTGTTATAACAGGAGACACCCGTTGGTATGTTCCGTATCCTGATTTGCTTAATCCTGAGTCGATCTCAGAGTTTTTAAGGCTAACGCATGAAGAATACAAAAAGGTATCGGGTGATCATTTTGGGAAGACGATACATATAACCTTTACTGATGAGGTAGAGGTTCCTTTTCCAGGCTGGACTAATGACATTGTTGATGAATTTAAATCTAAGTACGGATATGATATTCTGAATGAGTTGCCTTCAATTTTTGAGGGTGATAGTGAGCATGACAGGAGAGTACGAATAGATTATTATGACTGGTGGTCACAAAGACACGCTGATGTATATTATGGACAGATACAGGAGTGGTGTCATGAAAATAATCTTCTATCTGGGGGTCATTTACTGGGGGATAAGGCCACCGACCTTCCCCGTAAATATTCGGGACATCCTTTACGTGTATTAAGAAGGATGGATGTACCGGGTGTTGATGCTATAAGGCGTGAGATTTTTCCCGGGAGCAAGAATCATCATTATCCCAAGTATGCATCAACAGTATCACATCAGTCAGGGATGCCCTGGGCACTTACTGAATCATTTGCAGTTTATGGCAGCGGGCTGACTCCGGCCCAGATGAAATGGATATCAGATTATCAATATGTCAGGGGTATTAATCTGTTGGTGATGAGTAATTATCCCGTATCAAAAAAGGACTGGTTTTTAGCGTCAACAAGTAGACCTATGTTTGGTCCGGGTGATCCTCTTTGGCAGCACATGTACACTTATCATAGTTATACTGCCAGGCTGGGGTACCTGTTAAGTCTTGGTAGTCCGGTCATAAAAACAGCCTTGTACTATCCGATAAGAGATATATGGGCAGGAGGATCTGACCTGGCATCGGTTTGTTCCGCCCATGATGATTTGGCGAGAATATTGCTTGAGAATCAATGTGATTTTGATTTGATAGATGATGATGTTCTGGAGAGCAATATTACAGATATTGTTAACGGGCAGTTGGTTGTAGGTCTGATGAGATACGATGTGGTTTGTGTATCTCGTAACCGATACATGTCAGAAGGTTCAATCTCAAAATTGCAGCGATTTACTGGAGCAGGAGGAAAGGTATTATGGGTGGATGACTCTTATGACATACAAAGGCCAAAGGGAATAACAAAAACTACCATTTCTGATTTGCCATCTCTATTAACGCCGGTTATTGCATTAAAGACTCCGAGCTCTGATATACGGGTGTGCAAAAGGGAACTTACTGATGGAGCTCTTTACTTTGTAACGAACGAAGACACATGTTCGATTTCCTGTACGTTGCAGTTTAGAGAGACTCAGCAGATTGTACAGCTTGATCCGGAGAGTGGTAAATGTTGGAAACCTTCACGGGCTGTAAGGACATCAAATGGATGGGAAGTACCGGTTGATTTTGCGTTTGCAGGATCTGGTGTTTTCATTTTCACTGATGATGTGTTGCCTTGTGTCCCGGAACCACAGTCACCCGGTAAGTTTGTTCAGGCTATATCAAGTGGTTGGACTTGCCGCAAGGTAAATGAATATGTAATAGGGGAACATGAGATCAAGGTACAGGATCATACATCAGAGCAATCAATAGCTATTACACTTGGAGATTGGAGTGAGGTTATTGGGAAAGAATACTCAGGAGATGTTGAGTACCAGGTTAGTTTCACTTGTACCGGTTCAGAAGCGAAGAGTGCAAATGTACTTGACTTAGGGGATGTCAGATATGTCTGCCAGGTTTGGATAAACGGAGAGTCATTGGGGAAGAGGTTATGGGGCCCCTATTCGTATGATGTAAAAGGGAAGCTTAAGGAAGGTACAAACGATCTCAGGGTTGTTGTGACAAACACGCTTGCCAATCAATATGCAAATACAAAATCACTCGATAATTATCCTATCGAAAAAATTGGTCCATATCATAAAACAACCACTATTCTCGAACAGGAATCAGTCGCTGGAGGCCTTTATGGACCAGTAACTATTATGTAGACAAGGAATAATGAATCTTAACTGAGATAATGGCATAATTATTACAAATATATAAAACTAACAAAACCATGAAGAAAGAACTTATTGAAAAGGCCTATCTGCAAGCAAGAGAGGAATACTCAAGGATTGGGGTTGATACCGATAAGGTAATAACTGTATTAAGCAATATACAAATGAGTCTGCCATGTTGGCAGAGTGATGATGTCGGAGGTTTTGAAAAGGTGGGTGCAGTACTTAGTGGAGGGGGCATACAGGCTACTGGTAATTTCCCAGGGAAAGCAAAAACGATTAAACAGGTTAAGGAAGATATAGACAAGGTACTTTCTCTTATTCCCGGGAAATACCGGTTTAACCTCCATGCTAGTTATGGTGAATTCGGTGGAGAATATGTTGAGCGTGATAAGATAGAACTCAAACATTTTGAAGGGTGGATAAAATGGGCCAAGGAGAGAGGGCTGGGATTAGATTTTAACAGTACTTTCTTCTCGCATCCATTGGCTGAAGATGGGTTTACACTTTCAAGCAAGAATAACGAGATACGTAGATTCTGGATAGAACATGCAATAAGATGCCGTTCGATAGGAGCTGAAATGGGAAGGCAGTTGGGTAGCCCGACCATGCATAATGTCTGGATCCCTGACGGCTCAAAAGATATTTGTGTATCAAGATATGCATACCGGGAACTGCTTAAGAGCTCATTGGATGAGATATTTGAGAAAGACTACCCTATCACATATCTGAAAGACTCCATTGAGTGCAAGCTTTTTGGGATAGCATTTGAATCAATGGTCGTTGGGTCATATGATTTTTATCTGCAATATGCTTTAAAGAATAAGAAGTTAATAACGCTTGACAATGGTCATTTCCATCCAACCGAGCAGGTAAGTGACAAGATCTCTTCAATCCTGCTGTTCATGGATGAGTTGATGCTTCATATGACAAGAGGTGTAAGATGGGATAGTGATCATGTCATCATCTTTAATGATGAAATACAATCAATTGCTCAGGAGATTGTCAGAGCTGATGCGATTGACAGGGTAAACATTAGTCTTGACTTCTTTGATGCCAGTATTAACAGGATCGGAGCTTATGTTGTAGGTGCAAGAGCAGCACAGCTTGCTTTTATGTATGCTCTGCTGGAACCGAAGGAGATACTGGTTAGATATGAAGAAGAGGGAAAATATTTTGAAAGACTGGCTTTTCTTGAGGTGTTGAAAACGAAACCCTTTTGCGCAGTATGGGATTACTACTGCATGGTCAATGATGTTCCTGTGGGCCATGATTATATAGAGGAGATACAGCAGTATGAGCAAAACGTACTGTTGAAAAGATGACAGGAAGCATAAAAATAAGACGCCTGGTATTGGTTATACGAAAACATTTAAAAATTAAGGTTCATATCTAATAAAACAAAAATCATGGATGTAGTTTTGAAGGAGATTTATGAGATGGATAGTTCCCGGATGGCAGAGTGCTCAAAACACTTGATGCTTGGTGGTGGTACCCTGGGAGGGCCGGTTATAGTAAAAGGGAAAGGGGTCAGGGTCTGGGATGATAAAGGCAGGGATTACATAGACTGTACTTCACAGAGCTGGGCTCTGTATCTGGGCTATGCTAATGATGAGATCAACGAGGTTATCAGAGAGCATATTGAGAACATGACACATATTCATCAGGGCTATGACAATAAGCCGAGATTTTATCTTGCAGACAAGCTGGCCCGTCTTGCTCCCGGAGATCTTAACAGGGTTTCTTTTACAGTAGGAGGAGGGGTTGCATTTGAGGCGGCGATGAAGATTGGGATAAAAAATGTTCAGCCCTCAAGGGACTTCGTATGTCTTTATGATAGCTATCACGGCACTACTCTGGGGTCAATGGGTGCCTCCTGGATATCTACCAGGACCCTGGGTAAATTTATCGGAGGAAGCAGGTTTCTTCAACTCACAAGGCCATTTATCAGAATACCAAATCCATATACATACAGGAATCCGTTTAATGTAGATTCCGAGACATATATAGATATGTGTCTGACTATGACGCGTGATATCTTTCAAAGGGGCATAGCAGGGAAACCGGCTGGTGTAATTATAGAACCAATCCAGGCGAGTGGAGGGCAGATAATTTTGCCGAAGCGCTATTTGCAGGAAATGAGGAAACTGTGTGATGAGTTTGAGACCCTTCTGATATTTGATGAAATACAGACCTTTGGCCGTATAGGAAAAATGTTTGCGGCAGATTATTTTGGAGTAACGCCTGATATTATTATTATGGGGAAAGGACTTGGAGCAGGTCTTCCGCTCGCATGTATAATTATTTCAGATAAGTTACAGGGATTCTCTCCTGATACCGAAGAGCTTCATACATTTGCTAATCCTACTCTTTCAATGGTTACCGCAGCCAAGCAGTTAGCGCTTTTTGAAAGCGGGGTGCTTGAGAATTGCAGGAAAATGGGTCAATATCTTGGAGACAACCTAAAGAGGATGATGAATGAATTCCCGGAGATCGGCGAAGTACGCCAGGCCGGATTGCATATAGGTATTGAGTTTATCAAAGATCCTGTAAGCAAAGAACCTGCTGTGGAGGAAACTATAGCAATCAGGGATGCAGGGTTTAAGCACGGTATAATGTTGGGGTTAGGCGGAGCAAGGAAGAACGTGCTTAAGATTAAACCGCCGCTTATCATCACGAAAGAAGAGTGCGACGAAGTTCTGGACAAGTTCAAAGCATCAGTAAATGACATATTAAGGAAGTAATAATAATGTTGACGATTGATTTGAAGGATAATGTAACCATGGTCATTGGAGGGGCCCGTGGGATTGGGGCATCTGTGGTAACGACTGCGGCAGAAGCCGGAAGCCATGTAGTTTGGACATGTCTCGATATTGCCGCAGATATAGAGGCGTCGGAAGCATTACTTGAAGAAACGACTAAACTGGGAGTAAAGTCGTTTTACAGGAAGGTTGACTGTACCAACGAACCAGAGACCACGATGTTGGTGAAAGAAATAAACGAGAAGTTTTGGAGAATTGATAGCCTGGTGCATTGTGCAGGTTTTACAAGCCCGGTACCTTTTCTGGAATTAAATGCGACAGAATGGCGACGGGTGATAGATATCAATCTCAACGGGGCGTTTATTTCAGTCCGGTCTGTACTGGATACAATGATAACAGCCGGCAGGGGATCAATAGTCTTGATAGGTTCTGCTGCTATTGTTGCCGGAGGAGGAGGACGCGCTGATTACGTTTCCGGCAAATCAGGGTTGGAAGGGTTGAACAGGGCCATCACAAAGGAGTTTGCCCCTAAAGGAATACGTTGCAATATAGTTCATCCGTCGCTGATTGACACAGATTTGCTAAAATCACGTCATCCTGATTCTGAAAAACGGAAAGCATTAGCAAATAGTGTTCCCTTGCGAAGACTTGGCCGGCCAGAGGATATCTCCTCGGCAGTGATGTTTTTATTATCTGACCTTTCATCATACATAACAGGTCAGTCATTGTTTGTCGATGGAGGAAGGACTTTTTGCACATAGATTAAGGGGGAGGAGGGCAGGTAATCTTACAAAAGCAAAAACGGACGTAAGCTGGAATAGCCGGGCTTTTAAAGCCTGGCTACTTAAAAAAATCATTACAAATTGAACCCGAGTGATAAATAATTAAATGAAGATAAATGGCACATAATAAAAGAAGAAAGACTCAAGTTATGGGAATAATACTACTGACTGTAGTAATGCTTCTGCCGATCAGGATTATGACAGCGCAGGTGCCTGGTGAGAATTTGCTAAAGCCATTCAAAGTAGCAATTGTTATAGGTGATCAATGGCAGGATCCGGATAGTTACATTATTAATGAGCCGGAACCTCAGGAAAGGATATCCGGTTATTTTTCCACACCTGCTTATCTTGTCCGCGATGGAGGGGATTTTCACTCATTGGTAATAATGTTAAAATCATGGGGAATTCCATTTGACATAATACGTCTTGATCAGCAATATCTTGAACGTTACATGTTCATTGATATGTACAACAAGCCTATGTATGGTACAATCATTTGGGCCGTAAATGAGAGTAGTCAGCTATTGCCGGCTGATTATTCGATAATTACTGAAATGGTAACATCATACGGGATCGGTATGATAGCTTTATCAGACCGGATGAAACAGCCTCAGATTCAGGACTTACTTGGCTTGAAGTATGTGGGCAGCTGGGAAAGCGGAGATAAATTTACGGTAGATGGTCCGCATTTTATCACTGCAGGGCTTAAGTCACCATTCAATGTTGACATGGGACCATATTATCATCCGCAACGTCAGCAGGTTGAAATACAAGAGTCTGTTAAAGTAATTGTCAGACAGGGGAAATATGCACAGGTGACATCGCGTGAATATCCTTCAGGAGGCAAAGCCGTATGGATCGGGAGTGATCACAACCAGATGTTTCTTTCACAGGAGATCAGAACATTGTTACGCCGTGCCATAACATGGACGATAGGGTATAATTTGTATAAAACATGGAATAATGAGGGGATTATGATCATGGATGATCCCGGAAGCGTACAGTGCGCATGGCATCAGGGTTGGCAGTACGCCCCATTGACAGAGGAGGCAATAGAAAAATATCTGATCAAACCCTTACTGGAGCATAAGGCAGTAGTTAATGTAAATTTTGTTCCAGCCTTTGTCAATGATTCTTTAGGGAGACTGGAACCTACTTGGCATCATAAATTTATTGATGAGTTCGGACTAGTGTATGATAATATTTCCGGGAAGAGAGGATATGATAAAGGAATAAAGCTTGGAGTATTCGAGGTAATGTGTCATGGTTTTACCCACATGCAGCCTGATCTTAAGTCAGAGCCAACATGGTTCGGCTCTGATCTTGATAAAGAGCGCAGTGAGGTGGGGTGGTACCGTGAGTTTGGCGATACCCGCAGAGGAGGAGAGATCCCTGCAGCAGAGCAGCTCTGGCGCATGAAAACATCAGCAGCATGGCTGAAGGAACAATTTGGAGTGACACCGCTGGAATTTTGTGCTGGCGGCGGAGGCTATTCACATTCATATTTCAATAATACAGCAAAAATTGCAGCGAAGGCAGGTTTTGGCTGGGATGGATGGTACAGGGGCTACCTGGGCAAAGATATGGTAATTGCCGGGTGGAAATTCCTGGGCACAAACGAGTCACCGCTGATCATGCCGATTTTACCTGATGGCCATGATTTTGGGATAACACGTGAGCCGGAAAAGTTTGATGATGTATTCGATCAGTATCCAGATAAACGATTCATAGGCATAAATGAATTCATCGGCTATTTACATGCCGGTAAAGAAGGTAAATGGGACATTGGGAACCGGAAACTAAATATAGAGCTGGAATATGATCCACATTATTGTATGGATTTCGGTAAACGCTCTACGGTCTGGAAACTTGAGTTTTCCGACTGGCTGTTGAAAGAGATGGGGAATAAGTACTCGATAAAAGTAGACGGAAAAAATGCCCAGATCAAAGGAGGTGAAGTAAAAATACCTGTAGGAACAGGCAGCCACAGCATTGAAGTTTCTTTTAAATAAGAGCAGAGTTGCTTAGCTGGCTATTTAATTACTGATCAATAAGTTATATCGAATAGTAGCTTTATCAACAGAATTATACTTTGGATTCATTACTTGGAATACTATTGATTGCCTTGGGAGGAACAGCTGCTGCAAGCTTCTATGTTCCTTTTAAAAAGGTTAAGACATGGGCATGGGAGTCAGCCTGGATCGTCCAGGGTATAGCTGCATACCTCATCGCACCGTTAATCTTTGCTCTGTTGTTTTTGCCGAAAGGGGAACTGATACCTATAGTCAGGGAGTCCCCGTTATCAGCTAAACTCTTAACAGCGTTTTTTGGGTTTCTATGGGGATTTGGCGGCCTTACTTTCGGGTTAAGTCTGAGGTACTTGGGTGTTGCCTTAGGAGAAAGTATTACCTTGGGTCTTTGTGCCGCTTTTGGTACACTAATCCCCCCTTTGGTAGCCGGAGGTAATTTGTTTTCATCTACAAGTGGTGTCTTGACTGTTGTGGGTGTTTCATCCACTGTTGCAGGAATAATTGTAGTTGGCTATGCTGGTTCCCTCAAAAGTAAAGAGCTAACTGATGAACAGAAAAGAGAAGCAGTAAAGGAGTTTGCATTAAAGAAGGGACTATTGATAGCAGTATTCTCAGGGATAATGAGTGCATGCTTCAATTTCGGATACGAAGCAGGTGCGCCGATTGAGGAAGTAGCCCTGAGCCATGGAGCCAATTCCCTGTATGTTAAAAGCCCGGTACTCATTTTTATACTTTTGGGAGGCTTTATTCCCAATATCATTTATTGCGGATACCTGAATATAAAAAATAAGACTTACAGTGATTATTACACGGTATCTTCAAAAGTTCTGCTTAATAATCTGGCATTTACCTTTTTGGCAGGTTTTATCTGGTTCATACAGAATCATTTGTACATAATGGGGGTTAGCAAACTTCCTGAAGGTATGGCTGTGTTTGGTTGGAGTATCCTGAATGGACTCACTATAGCCATCAGTAATATCTGGGGAATCATTCTACATGAATGGAAGGGTACCGGAAGAAAGACCATCGTTGTGCTGGTGGCAGGAATAATAATTCTGATACTGTCGGCCTTTATTGTTGAATTAGCCTGAACGATACAAGTAAGAGAAGAAGGGGACTCGTAAAACGATATGATAAATAAAGAAAAGATAATAGCCATTTTCGATATTGGCAAATCGAATAAGAAAGTTCTACTTTTTGATTATAATCTCAAAATCGTATCTGAAACAGAAAAGGCATTCCCGGAAATTAAAGATGAAGATGGCTTCGAGTGTGATGATATTGAACTGATTGAAAATTGGTTTCTGAATACAATTCAAAAGGTCGCACATTCAGACCAGTATGAACTGACCGCAGTTAATTTCACCACCTATGGTGCGTCACTGGTCTACCTGGATAAAGACGGGAAAAGGTTAACGCCCTTATATAATTACTTAAAACCTATTTCAAAAGAGATACCTGAGCAGATTTACCGGAAGTATGGAGGCAGGGATGAATTTTGCAGAGCCACTTCATCACCTTACATGGGTATGCTGAATTCCGGATTTCAGATACTGTGGTTAAAGACAGTAAAACCGGAGGTGTTTTCCAAGGTAAAGTATATACTCCACTTTCCTCAATATTTGTCATTTCTTTTAACAGGGAAAATTCACTCCGAACATACTTCAATCGGATGTCATACAGCTCTGTGGGATTTTGACAAAATGTGCTATCATCGCTGGGTTAAAGATGAAGGATTGAATCTGACTGAACCGGAAGACCTGGGGACATTACACGAGATTGAGATTTACGGGAAGAAAATAAAGGTCGGAATCGGTATACATGACAGCTCTGCCTCCCTAGTCCCGTACTTTTCAGATAGCTTGGGTAATTTTATTCTGGTTTCAACAGGAACCTGGTGCATTTTAATGAATCCTTTTAACGGTGAACCACTTACAACAGAACAGCTCAGTAAGGGTTGCCATTGTTACATGAGTATTAACCGGCAGCCGGTAAAATCGTCACAATTACTGCTTGGGCCAATACATGAAGCCGGAATAGATAGGTTAATTAAGCATTTTATTGTACCTAGAGACAGTTATAAGTATGTCACGACAGATACTAAAACTCTGTACGCTTTAAAGAAGAAACTCATGGGAAGAAGAGTTTTCCTGAAAAGTGAAGCCGGGATAAATGAACTTCAGGAAGAAATAGACTTTTCAATATTCAAATCATTCAGCCATGGGTATCATCAGCTCATGACAGAACTATGCGATCTCACCAAAGAAGCAATTGATCTTGTGATACCTTCAAAAGATGAAAGTGAGAATATTTATATAATAGGAGGTTTTGCAAAAAATGTACTGTTCCTGAATATTCTTGCTTCAGCTTTTCCCGAGAAACGCATTCTGTCAGCAGAGATTGATAACGCGTCTGCTCTTGGAGCAGCACTGGTAATTAGGAATTCTCTAAATATGGAGAAAGCCTTTACATGTAAGCTTGGATTAAAGTCCTGGAAGCTCTGATTAACTATTTATTAAACAGTTAGCTCATGAATGCAAAATATGTTATACTCGTTTCTTTTCTTTTTTTCTCAATCTATGAGTTTAACTCATCTGCACAGACAATAGATTTATTCAAAGCTGCAGATGTCGCTAATACTCCCGGCGGTCTGTTTGAGTTTGGGTTATTCGAGAATCCGGCTTCAATTTATTGGCCTGGGTATTTTTACTCGTGGGTTACACCCATGACCACAGATAAGATCCGGGAAAAAATGACAAGTTATTATTGGAAGAAAGCCCTTAGCGTTGTCCCTCTACCGCAAGCAAAAGATTGGCGGCCATTAACTAACCCGTCAAGTCTAGAGCCTGATTATATGACGGATGCTTATCTTGAGTTGTTCCGTTACTCCACAGAGCAGTGTCACTCATTGAATATGAATATGTGGCTGTATGACGAAGGTGGGTGGCCCTCCGGTACTTGTGTGCATCGTGTGGTAGAACAAAATCCGGCACTGGTTCAGAAAAAGATTGTAAGAAGTGTATTAACTCCTGTAAATGGAGAGATTGTACCCGTGCCCGTGGATTGCATATCCGCTTTTCTTTATCAAGGTCAGACAAAAATTAAACAATTATCACCAGGGACAACTGAAACCATTAATATTGACAATGCTCGTCTGTTAATATTCAGTATAAGCAGCGATGGTTATTTACTTAATGGTATTACGTTGTCAAACACCTACCCTGATCTGCTTAATCCCCTTGCTACTCAGGAATTCATAAGGCTCACTCATGAAGAGTATAAGAAAACTATTGGCGAATATTTCGGGAATACAATAAGGTTCACATTTACTGACGAGGTTCAGGTTGCTAATCCTGGTTGGACAGATGATCTTGCGGTTGACTTTGAGGAAAGATTTGGATACGATATTAGGGATGAACTTCCTTCGATTTTTGAAGGAGACAGTGAACATGACAAAAAAGTCCGGATAGATTATTTTGACTGGTGGTCGAGAAGGCATGCGGATGCATATTATGGAGTTGTACAGGCTTGGTGTCGCGAGAATAATTTATTATCTGGCGGTCACTTATATGGTGAGGATGCTACAATCTACGCTAATAAATATACTGGTCATCCGCTACGAATGTACAGGAAGATGGATGTACCTGGTGTAGATGTTATCTCTCGTCACATTTGGCCACAAAATAATAATCATTCTTTTCCTAAGTATGCTTCAACAGTAGCTCATCAGGCAGGTACACCATGGTCATTTACAGAATCATTTGCTGTATATGGCAGAGGCTTATCTCCTGCTGATATGAAATGGATAACAGACTATCAATATGTCAGAGGTATTAATTTACTGGTTATGAGTTATTTAAATTCATCAACAAATCCACTTTGGCGATTCATGGATGTTTACCATAGCTATATAGCAAGGTTAGGTTATTTACTTAGTCTTGGAGAGCCGGGTATAAAAACAGCATTATACTATCCAGTCAGAGACTTATGGGCAGGTGGTTCTGAACTTGAGATGATATGTTCATCATTTGACGAGTTATCATCGGTGTTACTCAATAACCAGTGTGACTATGATTTAATTGATGATGATATTTTAGAAAGCAATTCCAGCTCCGTCACTAACGGGTGTCTCGTTGTTGGTGAGATGCACTATAGCATTATTTGTGTTTCTAGCAATAAATATATGTCAGAAGCATCGAGATCTAAATTGCAACAATTTATAAATGATGGGGGGAAGGTTATTTGGGTAGATGATATGAATAACTATCATAATATTACCGGAGTTATTAATTCGACGCTTTCTCAATTACCGTCTCATTTAAAACCTACGCTTGAACTTAAATCTCCGAATGTCAACATACGCGCATGCAAAAGGGAACTTGACAATGGTTCACTATACTTTGTGACGAACGAAGGTACGACCGAAACATCTTGTATCTTATTATTTAATGAAACTCTACCTCTGATACAGCTTGATCCGGAAACCGGTAAATGCTGGGTGCCTTCAAAAGCTGTTAGAACAACTGATGGATGGGAACTGCCGGTTGACTTAAAGTTTGCCGGATCGTATACATATCTTTTTTCTAATGCGATTCTCCCAACAATCGAAGACACAAATGAACCTCCTGAAGTACTACAGACAATGTCCAGCGGTTGGTCCGCTCGAAAAACGACGGTATTCTCCTATAACAGTTCCGGAGGTATATCGGTTACCTATCCAACAAATCAACCAGTTAATGTTACACTTGGAGACTGGAAACAGGTCGTAGGAACTACTTTCTCAGGTGATGTTGAGTATACGGTAAATTTCGAATGTTCAAACCAGGTTAAAGATGAAGCTCAGGTTCTTAACCTGGGAGATGTGCGCTATGTTAGTCAGGTTTGGTTAAATAATGAATTTTTAGGAAAAAGACTTTGGCCGCCCTATTGTTTTGATGTTAGGGGAAAAATCAAGACGGGTACCAATGTTCTTAAGATAGTTGTCACTAATACGATTGCTAATCAATTTGTTTACTATACAGAAGGGGCAGATAATCTGGACCCCTATATATACCGTGGATTAGAGCTTAAATATAGCAGAGAGGCTATTTCATACGGTAGTGGTCTTTATGGTCCGGTGACGCTGGCCGGCACATCAGAAATAACTAGGGTGGAAGAAATAAAAGAGACTAATGAAGGTGCATTGAAAGTATACCCCATTCCGACCAGTAGTTTCCTTATGTTGGATGATATACCTGATCTCTGTCATTATCAGATATATGATTTATATGGACAACTTCTAAGTCTTGGTAAAGTTGAAAACGGAAGAATTGATGTTAATGGTTTAAGATCTGGTGTATATATACTTAGAATATATGAAAATTCCAGAAGAATATTTCATGCAAAAATTATAGTGCTTCATGATTAAGACGGCAAGCTTATATGTATGATTGACAACTATTTGCGTGACTGTAGAAGATGGATTAAGAAATGAAAAATGCGGGAGTTAAGGGAAATAACATCTGGAGGTAGTTAAAGCGTAAGAAAAATGTTTTGACGAGTTAAAACTATGCATATGAGTATAATAAAGTGCAGGCATCCACCTTAAAAAGGGATAGTTATGAAAAAAACACAAATTTCAATGCATTTCTCGTATGTAATAGTTCCTAATTACATAATCTGTATACACAACAATCAATTATTTAAAGGCAATATCATGAAACACATTTCAAACATCACCATGGTTTCGATCTTTTTTGTTGGTTTGGCTTTCTGTCAGACGTCATGTAAAAAAGATCCCACTGCTCCTGTTTTAACAACTGCCGATGTATCAGTAATTACTGAATCAAGTGCATCATGCGGAGGAAATATCTCCAGTGATGGAGGGTCAGAAGTCATTGCCAGAGGAGTATGCTGGAGTACTTCGGCTAATCCTACAAGAGAAGGAAGTAAGACTACAGACGGCAGTGGAATAGGACAGTTTACAAGCTATATAACTGGTCTTGATGCTACTACAACATACTATGTTAGGGCATACGCCACGAATAGTGTCGGCACAAGTTATGGTAATGACGTTAGATTTACTACAACCGAGATACCAATTGAGCTTGCTGAGTTATCTACTTCAGATGCATCGCAGATAACAGATATAGATGCAATTGTTGGGGGTAACATCACCAGTGATGGAAATACACCAGTTACTGCTAGAGGAGTCTGTTGGAGCATCACTGAAAATCCGACAATAGCAAATAATAAAATAGAAAGCGGCTCCGGAATAGGTTCTTTTACCTGCACTTTAACCGGATTAAATGCAACTACAACCTACTATGCGCGGGCGTATGCAACAAATGAGGCAGGAACTAGTTATGGCAATCAAATATCTTTTACAACGCTTGCGGAGGATATCAAATGCATAGATTTTGATGGCAATTCTTACACATTTGTAACGATCGGCACGCAGATCTGGATGGCTGAGAATCTCAAAACTACCAGTTTTAGAGATGGTACAGCTATAATTTATCCTGGTACTGATAATGCAGCATGGGCTGCCAATACAATCGGAGCGTACGCGTGGTATAACAACGATGAAGCGACTTATAAGGATTTATATGGTGCTTTATACAATTGGCATGCTGTCAATTCCGGCATTCTATGCCCAACCGGCTGGCACGTACCTGACGAAACAGAATGGACAGTATTAACTAACTACATTGGAGGACTCGAGGAAGGAGGGGGTAAACTAAAAGAGGTTGGAACAGACCATTGGACTGAACCAAATGCCGGTGCTACAGATGAATATGGTTTTAAAGGTCTTCCCGGAGGGTGGCGTAGACATACCGGTGAATATGGTCTTATCGGATCCAATAGTTTCTGGTGGTCAGCAACTGCTTTTGATGCAACTACGGCATGGGACCGTCACATATCCAGAGCCACTACTATATTATATGTTGGTAACAATGGTGTTGCCTATGAAAAAGGCCGCGGATTTTCAGTGCGTTGTATAAAAGATTAACGATAACACAGATGGAACAAATAATGGTGAAAGAGTTTTATCATCTTTCACCGTTTATTACAGCATTTTTACTTTATGATCGCTACCTAACTTTGTTTCTGTAGGATTGATATAGAGGTGCAATAGAAAAAAGAAAGTCACGGTTGATAAATAGTTTTAAAGTGATAACCAAATAAACTTACGACCATGACTTTCGAAGAACGTGAGCAAATTACGAGAAAAATTCAGATGACCTGCTTTCGCAGTTGACAGATTATCAGGGAGAGAACCTGATAAGTGAGATATTAAGACTTGGCATACAAAGCCTGATGGAACTGGAGCGAGATGAACATATTGGTGTAGGCAGCTATGAGCGCGGAGATGAGCGCCAGAGCTACAGGAACGGCTATAAATCCAGGACTCTGTATACAAGTGTTGGTCCGCTGGTTCTTCAGGGACCTCAGACCCGTGACGGAGCATTTTATCCTTCGATTCTGGAGCGTTATCAGCGTCATTTTACGGTCAATGTGATGGATCGTGATCCCAAAAGCAGGCATGATGACCTTTATTCCAGGCTAAAGGAGGCCTGGACTGCCGGGAGTATGAACAAGCCAAAACGGTCCTGGACAAGCTCTCGGATGATTACCGTCAGAAGTACCCTGATCTGGCCAATTTTGTATCGGAACACGCCTGGGAGACTCTTGGGGTGTACTACGCATGCCCGGTGGAACACCATAAACGGCTCCGGACGTCAAACATGATCGAAAGGGTGAACCAGGAGCTTAAAAGAAGAAGCAGGGTGGTGAGGATATTCCCAAATCCGCTCAGTTGCAGACGGCTCTTTACAGCGTTGCTCAAGGAATGGCATGAGGACTGGGTCAGTGGAAGGGTATACCTCAATATGGATTTATTAAGAGAATTTGAACTGAACAAACGGCTTCCCCAGCAGGAGCGCGCTCCTGCTGGGGAAGCAAACGCTATGACACAGAAAATAATAACCGTGGCTTAATAATTTTACAGAAAAAAAGTTGCACAACTTTCATGATTAAATTGTTTGACATTGCAGAATAAGAGAATACATCAAATAATCGCCCTGTTCTTATTTATTGTAATAATTTTAAATCCATTTGATATAATTTCTTTGCCAAATAATCAGGTATTTGCGGTTGCAATTACTTTATTTATTTCATATCTGTGGATTACAGAAGCGGTGGCCTTGCCGGTAGCATCTTTGTTTTTGGTAGTACTAATACCCCTTACCGGTATAATGCCCATAAAGGATACTTTAGAGGCGTTTGCGAATCCAATTATTTTTTTGTTTTTAGGTGGTTTTATATTTGGACTGGTCTTTGAAAAGTGGCACTTTCATAAACGGTTAGCTTTGCATATAATCAATAAGGTTGGCTTTAGTCCCAAAAGGATAATCCTTGCATTCATGGTGTCGACTTGTTTTTTAAGTATGTGGATAAGCAATACAGCTACAACAATTATAATGCTCCCCATAGCTTTGTCCATAATTTCTCTTATTGAACAAGTAAATACCAATAGTATTAAAGAAATGAGAGATTTCTCAAAAGCACTTGTCATAAGCCTGGCATTCGGTTCAAATATAGGAGGATATGCGACACTTATTGGTTCTCCTCCAAATGCATTGTTATCTGGGTTTCTTCGAGAATTTCATGCAATTGACCTTTCTTTCTTAAAATGGATGCTAATCGGAATTCCTTTCATGTTATTAAGTTTTATTCCAGCATATTTTGGTATTACTCTGGCTTTCAGTTTTAATAACTTAAAAATTGAGGCCGTTAAAATGTCCTTACAGGAAGAAATAAAAACTATGGGAAGGCTTAAACAACCAGAGATTTGTATTATTGTTGTTGGTATAATAACTATAACATTATTAATAGTTAAGGATTGGGTCAACTCGTTAATTAATTATGAAGCTTTATCTGATACATTAATATTAATAGCTGCTGCCTTGATATTCTTCTTGATACCGGTAAAGCACGAGAAGAATAAATTCATGCTTCAATGGTCTGATACTGAAAAAATGTCATGGGGTGTATTATATCTTTTTGGGGGAGCACTTTGTTTAGCTAATATGCTTCAGGAGACAGGTATCATAAATTCGCTTGGGGAATTATTTATAGGAGTATCTTCATTGCCGTCATATTTCGTTCTGGGATTGCTTCTGATAATGATTTTAATAATAACAGAGTTCATTAGCGGCACTGCAATTTGCTCGGTTTTTATTCCGACTGTATTTACAATAGCTGCATCTTTAAATATTGATTTGTTATATATAGCTGTACCAGTAACACTTGCTGCAAATGTTGCCTATTTAACTCCAATTGGGACAGCTCCTAATGCGATCATTTTATCAAAAGGGAATATAACTACCATTGATATAGCTCGAGCAGGGCTTCTTATCAAAGTAGTATCATTTATTTTACTGCAATTTTTTGTAACATGGTGGATCAGAGTAATCTTATAATACTCCGATAGTGTTTCAAAAAGTGTGTCTGGCGTAGCCATAAGAAAAGGTCTTCTGATTTAGTTTTGCATTACAAGCAAATAATGTTAAACCAAAAAAGAAGACCCAATGGATTTTACAAAGGAACAGCTTTCTGAAGCATTTGTCAAGCATTTGGACAGTGAAAAAGGCTTGCAGGATTTGAATACAGGCGTTTACACAAAGTATTCTATAGACTCTGATATTTATAAGACCTTCCTATTGTATTTCCAACGACGGTGTGACCACAGCCAGTATTCGGGGTGTTCCCTGATTGTATCTTCGAGCATGGCAGCATAGCGGGAGATGATGGCGTTAGGTTCTTCCACTGACGGGTGTTCCGAGATGAGGCTGTATTCGAGTTCATAAAATCCTCTCTTTTTCTTGACAATCTTTATATAGATAACGGGTGAGTTATACTTTACTGCCATCTTTTCAGCACCCCTGTAGAATGCGGTATCCTGGTTGAGGAAGGTAGTCCAGAATGCATTATCATCCGGAGGAGGAGTCTGGTCCGCGATGAAGCCTGACATGGTCAGGACCTTTTCTTTTCTGCATTTGACGAGGTCTCTCACAATGTGATTCATTGGGGTGGCCCAAACACCAAACCGTGTCCTTATTCTTAGCAGGAAGCTGTCAAAATCTTTATCTTTCAGTGGTTTGTAGATAGTTATGATACGGTGTTGAGAGGAGAGCTGCAATGAGGAGTACCACTCCCAGTTGTTGTAATGGCTGCCCAGGGCCACTACATCACGTCCCTCACTGTAAAACCTGTCAGTAAGGGAGGTGTCAGGGGTAAAGAACCTCTTCTTAATCTGTTCCGGGGACATGTTCATGGCCTTGAGTGTCTCCATAATCAAATCTGTCAGGTGTCTGTAGAATTTTTTTGCGATTCTCTCACGCTCTTTCTGACTTTTTTCAGGGAATGCGTTCCTGAGATTCATTTCCACTACCTTTCTACGGTAGCGGATAACATGATAAAAAAGTGGCCAGAGCAGGTCAGACAGCAGGTGCAGTGCCCTCATCGGGAGCAGGCTGATGGTGTGGCTGAATGCCACAAAAATATAGTATCCGGCCCTTTTCATAGTGTTCCGCTGTCTGTCAGTTCGCCATTCATTGATGCATCATCACGCAGGCTTGTCAGCATCACGTGCCTTACTGATCCTGAAAGTCCTTTTCCCCATGGCACAAGTACTCTTATATAGTTGCCTGTCAGTCCGGCCACCATACCGTCCGGGCCTCTCTTTTCCAGGAGCACTTCATGGACTGTGCCCCGGGCGTTGCGCATGAACTGCATGCGCCTGTTCCCGGAGAGTCTGATAAGCTGTCTGCTTCTCTTTTCCTTCTCCTGTTTGCTCACTCTCCCGGGCATATCAGCTGCCGGTGTTCCGGGACGGGGTGAGAAAGCAAAGACGTGGAGGTAGGAGAGAGGCAGGCTCTCGAGGAAGCCGTAAGTGTCTGCATGATCCTCCTCCGTTTCACCCGGGAACCCGACTATCACATCGGCTCCTATCCCGGCGAGTGGTATCTTTTCCCTGATGCTGAGCACCCTGTCCCGAAAAACCTCTCTCCGGTAACGGCGTCTCATCAGGCCCAGGATCCTGTCGCTGCCACTCTGCAGCGGCATATGAATATAGGGAAGCAGAACCTTCCCGGAAGCCATCAGGTCAAGGATGGGATCGGTCACAAGATTGGGCTCAATGGATGACAGTCGCAGCCTCTGCAATCCCTCAACCTTCACAAGCTGCATCAGCAGTTGTTCAAGGGTTTCTCCGGTACTCTTCCCGAAGTGGCCTACGTTGACACCCGTGAGAACAATCTCTTTGACGCCGGATCCAACTATCTGTTTTGCTTCTGATATAACACTGGCAATGGGCGGGTTTCTGCTGTCACCCCTGGCGAGAGGGACGGTGCAGTAGGAGCAGTGGTAGTCACAACCGTCCTGCACCTTCAGGAATGACCGGGTACGGTCACCGGCTGACCATGATGAGATAAACTCGCCGGTTCCGACTCTTTCGCAGGAGTGAATCTCAGGAGCAGTATGTTTCTCAATACTGTCTATATAGGAGGCGACGTCGAATTTTTCATATGTTCCAAGGACCAGGTCAACCCCTTCTATGGCGGCTGCCTCCTCCTGTCTGAGCTGGGCATAACAGCCCACCACGGCAATGAAGGCGTCAGGATTGCGGTGGGTGAATTTCCTTACAGCCTGGCGGCATTTGCGGTCAGCAGCATCAGTGACGGTGCATGTGTTTATAACGTATATATCAGCATGACTGTCTGCAGACACCCTCTCGAACCTCTCTTCCGGAAAGGTACGTGCAATGGTGGAGGTTTCGGCAAAATTAAGCTTGCATCCCAGTGTATGAAACGCTACTTTCCTCTTCAAAACAAGATGATTACTGTTCCGGCTGTAAAAATAGTTAAAAAAAGCCGGTCTAAAGCAGTCTGCTGGCCAGTTCGGCCAGGAAGCTCCTTTCTCCTTTTACCAGGTGTACATGTGCGAAAAGATCAAGTCCTTTCATCTTGTCTGACAGGTAACTCAGCCCGTTCGAGCCGGAGTCGAGATAGGGTGAGTCTATCTGCTCTATGTCACCGGTAAAGACCATCTTGGTTCCTTCACCGGCCCTGGTGATGATAGTTTTCACCTCGTGGGGCGTCAGGTTCTGTGCTTCATCCACGATGAAAAAGATGTTTGAGAGGCTCCGGCCCCTGATGTATGCCAGGGGTGTTATGACCAGCTTCTCATCTTTTATCATGTCATTTATGCGGATGAACTCGGGGCTCTGAGCGCTGAAACGGTGCTTGATGACAGTCAGGTTATCAAAAAGCGGTTGCATGTACGGGTCCATCTTTTCCTTCACGTCACCCGGCAGGAAGCCCAGGTCACGGTTGGCAAGAGGAACGATAGGTCTTGCCAGGAATATCTGCTTGTAGCGTTTATGCTGGTGCAACGCCGCCGCCAGCGCCAGGAGAGTCTTCCCCGTACCTGCCTTGCCGGTCAGTGAGATAAGCTGTATATCCGGATTGCACAGCGCATCAAGCGCGAAGGTCTGTTCCGCATTGCGCGGGTCAATGCCGTAAGTGGTCTGCTTGAGCACCCTGACCAGCATCCTGGTGGCGGGGTTGTAGTGCGCAAGAGCACTCGAATTGCTGTTGCGGAGGATATAGAAATGATGCCCCGGCTGAATCTCCTTCAGCTTGAGATCGGAAGCAGGAACACCGTCAACCTGCTCATACAGCTTGTTTATTATATCATGGTCAATGTTCTCAATGATCTTGATGCCCTTGTACAGATCATCAAGGTTGGCCACCTTGTCATTCTGGTAGTCTTCAGCCATGACGCCCAGCGACTTGGCTTTCATCCTGAGGTTAATATCCTTGGTGATAAGTACAACCGTATCTTCCTTGTTTTCCTGTGTGATAAAATCGGCTATAGCCAGGATACGATGATCCGGTGTTCTCTCAGGGAAAGATTCGGAGACCCGTTCAGAAAACTGTTTGCCTGTCTCAATATGCAGTGTACCTCTCTTGTCGCCAAGGGGTATGGGGCCTGTGAGCAGCATGTCACCCGCAATCTTGTCCAGTTCGCGCGTGAACTCCCGCGCATGGAAATTAATCATGTCATTGCCACGCTTGAACTTATCAAGCTCCTCAAGCACAACGATGGGAATGACCACATCGTTCTCCTCAAAATTGTAGATGCATGTGTAGTCATGCAGTAACACATTGGTGTCGAGAATAAAAATCTTTTTGTCTTTTTTCTTTTTCGCCATAACGGATTTATTTATAAGGGCGGCATCTCCGGCGCAGATATCACCGGTGACAAAGATAGCCCTGCGGATGTTGGGGGAGAAGCCCTTTTTGTAAATTTGCAAACAACCATACACAGGTTATCAACATGACATATTCAGAAACCGTCAACTATCTCTTCAGTCTCCTCCCGGCGTATCACCGCGTAGGCAGACCGGCATACAAAGGCAATCTTGACAATACCCTTGAGCTCGACCGCTTTTTCGGTCACCCTCACCGATATTTCCGGACTGTGCATGTGGCGGGTACGAATGGCAAGGGATCTGTCTCACACATGACAGCCTCGGTGTTGCAGGAAGCGGGATACAGGACTGGTCTCTACACCTCGCCCCATCTGAAGGACTTCAGGGAGAGGATAAGGATTGACAGAGGAATGATAGAAGAGGAGGAGGTGATACGGTTCGTTGAGGAGCATGACGGGCTCATACGCGATGTCAGTCCCTCGTTCTTCGAGCTTACCGTTGCCATGGCCTTTGACTATTTCGCGAGGCAGAAAGTTGACGTGGCAGTCATTGAGGTTGGTATGGGCGGCAGGCTCGATTCTACAAACATCATTATGCCGGAGTTGTCCGTTATAACCAATATAGGGCATGATCACATGGAATTCCTTGGCAGCACCCTGGCAACCGTGGCAGGGGAGAAGGCAGGAATCATCAAGAAAGGTGTGCCGGTGATCATCGGAGAGACGCAGAAGCAGACAGAAGGGGTGTTCAGGCAGAGGGCCGGGGAGATGGATGTCCCGGTTGTCTTTGCTGACAGCCGGTTCAGGTGCAGACTGGGCAGGGTATTGCCAGACAGTATGATGAGGAGATATACACTTAGAGGGCTGGCAGACGGCATCTCCATGAAGGGAGAAACGCCGCTGGGCGGAGCAGTGCAAAAGAAGAATATTCAGACCGTGGCTGCGGTGGTGGAGGCCCTCTCAGCGGGTTTCGGGCTGACACGTGAACATTTTTTAAAGGGTGTTGCCGCGGTGGTGACTAATACTGGCCTGATGGGCCGCTGGCAGGTGCTTTCTCGCAAGCCGTTAACCGTTTGTGACACAGGTCACAACCGGGAGGGTCTGGAGTACGTTGTACGGCAGCTGAAAGCAGTGCAAAAAGATAAGTTGCATATAGTGTTGGGTTTTGTGAACGACAAGGATCTGGGATCGGTGCTGCCTCTGTTTCCCCGTGATGCTGTCTATTACTTCACGAGAGCCTCGGTACCCAGGGCGCTGGATGAGCATCTGCTTAAGGCTGAGGCCGCGAGATACGGTCTGGCCGGTGAAGCCTTCCACTCCGTGCAAGCGGCTGTTCATGCTGCCCGTGCCGCAGCCGGGCTACAGGATATGATCTTTATCGGCGGATCCACCTTTGTGGTGGCGGAGGCATTGTGATTTTCGATTTTCGGTTTTTGATACAATCGTACATCGCAAATCGCACATCGCACATCCTCAAACTGCCTCTATAGTTGATGGTGGTTTGGCAGCTATATTGTAGGTGACTGACACCACTCCGGGGACGTTGTCAAGGATCTCTGCTGCCATTTTCTCAAGCAGTTCAAAGGGCAGTCGTGTGGGTGTGGCGGTACGGGCATCAACGCTATCCCAGCAGCGCACCTCTATCTGCCGTCCGAAATCGCGCTTGCCGTCGCGCATGCCTGTAACCCGGTCATCATGGAGGATAGCCATATACTGGAATGCGCCCCTGCCGGCAAGCAGTTTCTCCACAATGACTGTTGCCTTTCTTACAGAATCAAGCTTTTCCTGTGTCACCTCACCGATGATACGTGCTGCCAGGGCAGGGCCGGGGAAGGGAATGCGATTAAACATTTCCTCCGGAAGGCCGGCGACGCGGCCGGTCATTCTCACTCCGTCCTTGCGCAGCTGGATCAGTGGTTCGAGGATATGGTACCCGAATGCTTCGCGGGGGTCAATGCCAAGCTGGGCGAAGACATTGTGCTGGCGTTTGATGCCCGCCACGGTCTCATCGATATCGGTCAGGATGGTTCCCTGGAGCAGGTATTTCGCTCCGCTTTCTCTTACTATGCGTCCGAATACTCTCTTGTAAAAGGTCTGGGTTATAGCTTCGCGTTTAAGCTCAGGATCGGTTATGCCGCGGAGTGCATCGAGGAACTCCTGCTGTGCGTCAATGATTTCCACCTTCACGCCCAATTTGCTGAAGACCCTGGCAACATCTTCGGCCTCGCCCTCGCGCATCAGTCCGTTCTGTATGAACACTGTCCTCAGCTTCTCCCCCAGGGCCATATGACCTATCATTGTAACA